>NZ_JABWRA010000025.1:0-90477 GCF_014268705.1 Pseudomonas sp. SWRI179
GCCGAACGCAGGCATTGTGGAGAGGCCCACGGAGCAATGCAGGAGTGAGGGCACACCGAGCCTAGGCGAGGTGCCAAGTGGTGGGGCAAAAGCGTTTTGCTTACTTTCGACTGGGCCGGCTTCCGGGCTTTTCGAAAGTGACTCGCCGTCAGGGCGAAACCCTAAGTGGCCGTTACCACAGCAATGGATATACCCACCAACCTTAAAACCCCGACTCAACGATTATTCAGATAAGCCTTCCCATAATGCCGCTCCATCCGCGCCTGAATCAGCTCCAACGCAATGGACATCAACCAGTAAATAATCGCCGCCGTCGTCAGCATCTCGATATACCGATAACTGGAACGACCATAAGACTGCGCCAAAAACATCACCTCCCAAACCCCCATCACCGAGATCAGCGAGGAATCCTTGAGCATGGAGATGAATTGATTGGTGGTCGGCGGGATGATGGTGCGCATGGCCTGGGGCAGGGTGACGCGCCAGAAGATCACGGTTTCGCTCAGGCCCAGGGCGAGGGAAGCTTCGCGTTGGCCGTTGGGGACGCCAAGGATGCCGGCGCGGAAGATTTCGCTCAGGTAGGCGCCGTAGTTAAGCGACAGCGCGATGATCCCTGCGGCGATGGCGCCGGGGACCACGCCCAGTTGCGGCAGGCCCAGGTAGATCAGCAGGATCTGGATCAGCAACGGCGTGCCGCGAAAGAACGATGCGTAGAAACTGGCGATGCCGAACGCCACTGCACTGCTGGACAGCCGCGCCAGGGCGGTGATGAAGCCCAGCAATGACGACGCGACGATCGAGCACAGGCACAGGAACAACGTCAGCACCGCGCCTTGCAAAAAGCCATTGGGCGCCAGGTGCACACCCAGCAGGTTTGGCAGTTTGTCGAGGATGATCGAGAACTTCAGGTCGAAGCTCAGGAAGAAACTCGCGAACAGCACCAGCATGACCGCCCAGGTCAGATACAACCGTGTGCGGAAACCGAAGATTTTTTGCAGGCGTGATTCAGCCACCGGTGGCGGTGGCTGAGGCGGTGGAAAAGAAGTCATTGGGTGATGTCGGCGCCGATCCATTTCTGCGAGAGTCTGCTCAAGGTGCCGTCCTGTTTCAACTGGGCAAAGACTTCACGCACCTTGCTGTCCCATTGGGCGTCGCCCTTTTCAATGGCCACCGAGTTCGGTTCGGAATACAGCGCTTCGCCGGCCAGCTTGAAGCGCTTGTCTTCGGTCAGGCGCGGCTGTGCGGTCACCAGGTTGGTCAGCACCGCGTCCAGGCGCACCCCGGCGCCCAGGCCCAGGTCCTGGAAGGCCACGTTGTCGGTATCGTACGGGGCGATCTGCACGTCCTCGAACGGATAGCTCAGTTGGGTATCCTCGGCGCCTTCGATCACCAGGTTCTTGTTCAGGTAGCTCTCGTAGCTGGAGGCGCTGGTCAGGCCGACCTTCTTGCCGCTCAGGTCCTTGGCGCCGTGGATACGATCGTCCTTGGCGTTGACTACGATCACCGCTGGCGAAGCGTAGTATTGCACCGGGAAATTGAACACTTCGGCGCGTGCCTTGCTCGGCGTCATGGAGCAAATGCAGATGTCATAGCGCCCGCTCCAGTGGCCGGCCGCGATCACGTCCCAGGAAGGGGTTTCCAGGCGCAGCTTTACGCCCAGCTTCTGCGCCACGGCCTTGGCGACGTCCACGTCAAAACCGTCGAGCTGGTTCTGATCGTTAAGGAACGAGAAGGGCGGATAACTTTCCATCAACACGCCGACCAGTTCTTTTTTCTGTTCGATGCGATCCAGCGTGGCACCGGCAAGCGCTTGCGAAGAGGCGGCCAGCAGCGTCAGGCCCAGGGCCAGCAATGGTTGTAGTTTCATGTGAAGGCCCTGATTAGAAAAATAAGTTGTAGTTCGCTGAATGGTGCGTATTAAATAGTTATAAGAACAACTCCGGTAGTGAGTATTTTTCATAAGCTTATGAGTGAATCGCATATGGGCTCAGCAACGACAGTCATTCTCGATGGCGGCATGGGCCGCGAACTGCAACGCCGTGGCGCGCCGTTCCGACAGCCCGAGTGGTCGGCCCTGGCCTTGAGCGAAGCGCCGCAGGCGGTAGAGGCTGTGCACGCGGCCTACATTGCCAGCGGCGCCAACGTAATCACCAGCAACAGCTATGCCGTGGTGCCGTTTCATATTGGCGAGGCGCGTTTCGCCGAAGAAGGCCAGGCCCTGGCCGCGCTGGCGGGTGAGTTGGCCCGGCGTGCAGTGGAGGCTTCAGGCAAAGCAGTGCGCGTGGCCGGGTCGCTGCCGCCGCTGTTCGGTTCCTATCGGCCGGATCTGTTCGACGCCTCCCGCGCCAGTGAACTGCTGGCGCCCCTGGTGAACGGCCTGTCGCCCCACGTCGATTTGTGGCTGGCCGAGACCCAAAGCTCCACGGTCGAAGCACGGGCGATTCATGCCGGGTTGCCGAAGGACGGCAAGCCTTTCTGGCTATCGTTTACCCTGAAAGACGAAGACACTGATGAAGTGCCACGCTTGCGATCCGGCGAACCGGTGGCGGACGCGGCGGCGGTCGCGGCGGAACTGGGCGTCGAGGTGCTGCTGTTCAACTGCAGCCAACCGGAAGTGATCGGCGCGGCCATCGATGCGGCGCGGGATACCTTCGAGCGCCTGGGGGTGAAGATCCACATAGGTGCCTACGCCAACGCTTTCCCGCCGCAACCGAAGGAAGCGACAGCCAACGACGGACTGGACCCGCTGCGCGAAGACCTCGACCCACCGGGTTATCTGCAATGGGCAGCGGATTGGCGCAAGCGCGGGGCCAGCCACCTGGGTGGCTGCTGCGGAATCGGGCCGGAGCATATCGAGGTCTTGGCGCAGCGACTGGGCTGAGTCGGTTGGCGTCTGGTGGGCAAGCAAGCCCACCCCCACAAGGGTGCCTAAAGAAGCCTTACATATGAGCTTACGATCACTTCGAAAATCGTAGCGCCTCGCTATACATATGTATGTCATTTCCGATTCAACGGTGCGATAGGTTTTGAACTTTCCAATCACAGTTTGGACAGTCAAATGCCTTTCGCTCCAGAAAATGAATCCAACAACCCCCCTTTGCCCGAGAGTATTCGAAGCCCAGCGGGTTCCCAGGATCTTGGGCCGTCTCCTCACACGGAGGTGGGCGCTCGAGACGATACGCTCAGCGTCCAGGCAAGAGAGCAGATCCGACAACTAGAGCTACTGAACATTAATCAGGAAAACCTGGCTCGCTTGTTTGCCGGCCTTCCCACCTTCGACACCGTGATCAAGAACCTGCTGATCAGCACAATCAAGGCCGGGATTGCCGAGCAGGAATTTCGAAACACACAACTTTCGAGCTTGGACCCGGATGACTGCTATGTAAATCACTTCATCCTGGATTCGAGCGGTAGGCGTTCGTTAACGTCCTCGCGGAGTTTTACCCAGGTCTTATGGGATGGTTTGCTCACGGATACACCTCCTGCGTTCTCCGCAGGGGTGGGGTTTTTCTCTCGTCCGGATAGCGTGGACGAGGCCGACAGCCTGCTCGTCGGCCCGGCGGATACGCGAACGCTAACGGCCATGGCATCGGCCTTTTACATCGCCAACCCAACCACCCAGGACAGAGTGAAGCGTCAGTTCCGTGAAGAACTCAGCCTGTTTCGCACCCGTACGACATTGAACGGCTCGCCTGATACCACCGCGCCCTCGACGATGGAAGAGGCCTTCGCCCATCTGCTTTACCAGCGGTTCCAACATTTCTTCGACTTGTACAAAGCCGATCGGAACACCGTGTCCCCCTCGATCGAAAGTGCGCGAATCCAACAGGTCGAGGAAGACCGCTTGCTGGATATCATCACGACTCACCCGAGCAAGGCAGAAAGAAACCGATTGATGCGGGCGCCCATTCCCTATGTTTATGCCGTCACACTCGACATGGGAGACGAGCCCCCCCAGAAATGGCCCGCTGCAATGGTTATCAAGCGAACGGACCGACAGGAGTTGTTCCTTTACTCTCTGGAGTTCGGGTTGCAGCGGTTCGATTCTTTTCAAGCGCTGGAAAAGCAAACAAGGCCTTTCTACAAGGAGCAAGTACGGGCGATTCGGGACATATCCTCTGAGCTCATCGGGCATGTGTTCGATGTCGCGGCAGAAGAGCTGCTGCAGATTCAAGGCGCTGCTCTGGAGAGAGCCTTGAGTGCTCCGGAAAACGCGACGATTGCGGTGAGAACCTTTGCGAAGAATCTCGAGGATGCGCTGGTTTTGCCGATGTTATCCCTCGTCCTGCCGCTGCTTGTGCGTGTGGGTACACGGATTGAAAACAACCGTCCCCACTTTTATAAAACCGCGGCACCTTTGCAGCAAGCCCACTATCGCCAACTGGAAGGAAGGGTGATGGGGGCTGCCTATCGATTGGGCGATGGCGTTCAGAAACTGGAACGGTTCGCCAGCGAAAAGATTAAACGCTTTCTCAAGCAAACGGTGCACGCGAGCATAGAACCTGATCCGGACAAAACGATGATCACGCTTTTCTCTGGTAAAAGCGTCGATCCCAGGAACTCCCGTATTACCAGCTTGACCCAGTTGATGCTCGACAATGTCCGTTCGCCCCAATATCCGAATGCAATGAGGGAAGTAACGACAGTCTATTTGGTCGATCAACAGGGCGAACGTATCCGGCACCCGGCCACCGGTCTACCGATCACGTTGGCGGGGCCTGAGCTTGCAAAAATGGCGACAACGCTCAATGTCGGCGGGACCTATGAAGTTCTGCTTCGCGAAGAACTGAATAAACCGGCCTATAAAGCGGCGTGGCAGGCAGCGTACCTGGCCAATCTGAAATTCAAGCGATACGAGGCGACGCTCAAGGGAAGCGCAGTCTTCAAGGCTGAGGCACTGGACAGGACGCTCAAGCCGCCAAGACTCAGAAAACAGCTCGCTCTCTGGCTGCGAGCAATCTTGGAATCGCCGTCGGCACAAGTACGTCCGCAGGTCTTTGGGCGACGGGTTCACGTCTATGGTCTTTTATTGGGCGGAAGCGTGGGTGTTGGAGGACAGAACGGGACGATGGGCGGCGCGGTCAGCATCGATGGCGCGCTGATTTTTACCGATCAGGACGGGCCGGTGATCAAGGGAGCTGTGGGTGTCTACTTTCCCGACAGCCCAAAGGGGGAGGACCTGCATGAATTTTCTGATTTGAGTGACGGGGTCGCTGGACTGCTGCAGTTGGAAGAGTGGCAAGCGTATTTCCGTTCACGCATAGCCAGTGCCGACGAAGAGGAGATAAAAAAACTGTTGGGGCAGCACCGCAGTCGGCCTTTGATTCGAGGGCTGCTGATCACCGCTGATTTTCTTGACGCCTATCACCGGGCGCACGTCAACTTTCACAGCGCGTACGCGGACCACCGCTCCACCAGCAATCGGGAGATAGCGCATCAGACGGCTTTGAGGGTCGGCATGGCAGCGGTCGAAAGCGTGATGGATCTGGTCGGCCTGCTTTTCACGCCTGGTTTTCGATTACTCAAAAGTGCGGTGGAGGTGGGCTACAGGGCGTTCAGGACAGGCATACCGATGGACCTGGCCACCCTGTTGCGTGTGCATAATCTCGCCTGGCGCATAGGGCGTCGCTCTGTTTATGGCGCAATGCTTTATTTGCGGGGTGAGCCTTCGTTCGTGCTTGCGGCGGCGCGTCAAACCCAGGGGGAAATGCTGGCACGGCTCCCGGTGGAAGACGCGTTTAACCGTCGTTATGGGGTGGCGGATGGATCTCCGATTCAAGGCGTTTCCGCAGACGCACAAGGATTTTATCGCCCCACCCTCACCGACAGTGTCACGCAGGACGAAACGCTGGCAGGGCTCCCCTTGGAGGAGGCACTCTACCGTCGCTATGCGGTGACGGATGGCTCTGTGATTCAAGGCGTTAGCGCAGACGCACAAGGTTTCTATCGCCCCTCCCTCACGAACAATGTCACGGGGAGTGTGACTCGTCCTGTCTATGTGCGGCAGCCCGATGGAACGGTTTTCCGAGTGCACGATCACACCCGCTTGAACGCCACCGAGGCAACCCTCGTTGACCCGTTGACGGGCTTGAGCATCCGCTCCAGCGGCGTGATGAGGAGCACCGTGGCACGAATGCCCAATGGCGAATGGCGTGCCGTGGGGTTTGGCCAGGGCGGTGGAAAGCGCCCGGGGGAGACGTCGCCTCAACCAGGGCCTTCCAAACCCAAGAGGCCGGCCCTGTCGCGTGTTTCCGACTCAATTCGTATGTCCGGCAGTTGGGATAATCAAATCATGGATCTGGTCCCGGCGATCATGCCTCGTCTACCGAATTGGCCACAAAACCGCAGCCTGATGATCAGGGATGAAATCTCGGCAAGTCATTATTGGTCGGTGCGTTATACCCCGGGGCAACCTGAAAGCATTTATCCGATGCGCTACCACCCGGATGAAGCGAGCAGCGATATTGTTTTGAGCCGAACGGCACAGAATCACTACACCTTGATTCTGGATGACCGTGTCGTGGACATCCCCGCCGATGGCGATTGCTTTTTCAATGCCGTTGCCCAAGGGCTGAATGAAGGGCAGGCGCAGGGGACATTTTCCATACAAGGGCTACGCAATGCCGCGGCCGACTACATCGAGCAGCATCCAGAATTGAGTCACTACTTGCCGGCGCACCACGCTTCCGGCGAGCAGCAAGCGCTCTTTGAAAATGCAGCCTCTCTTAAAGAGTTCATGGGCGGGACCGCATTCGGCGATCTGACACGCATCATTCATGGTGCGCCGAATCCGCATCGGCTATTCCAACCGCTCATTAAGTATCTGAATCGTTATATCGATAACTTAAATCGGAGGGTGCTTAATCAAGCAGGAAATACGGTGTTGCCAGCGGAAGTCCTGCAAATGATCGCACGTCATTTGTCGGCCCGATCTCCAGGGAAATTAAGCCAATGGCATGGCCCCTTATCTGCACCGGAAAGGCAGTCCTTACGAAACTTTCTTGAGAGCACTCTTCTGGAGCCCGTCGAGTATCGGTATATCGACGAATTTCTCGAGGACCCGTACCTGGTCTTGCGGGCCAATCAGCTCCATATCTTATTGGAGTACGGTGTTACCTCGCGGGAGTTGTCATGGAACTACCCTCTTTCCGATGATGCTTTCGTCTTGTTCGACGAAGCCACGCACGGTCAACTTGACGACGATGAACTTGAAGAGTTGGTGGATAGTGCCAGGCTGGTGACCGACGATGATCTGGAGGACTTGCAAGCAAAAATAAAGCAAGTGACAGGTGAAACCGTCATTGACCAAGGCGAACTGTTGGAATCGTATGTGAAATACCAGTCAGC
Organism: Pseudomonas sp. SWRI179; assembly: GCF_014268705.1. NCBI lineage: Bacteria > Pseudomonadati > Pseudomonadota > Gammaproteobacteria > Pseudomonadales > Pseudomonadaceae > Pseudomonas > Pseudomonas sp. SWRI179. The sequence continues at coordinate 7,348 of NZ_JABWRA010000025.1, forward strand.
GGACAGGACGAGTGACCTGTACCGCCTGGCCCTCAGGCGTTTTCCCGATTTGCAGGTACGGGCAGATATTCTTCTGGCATCCCCTATCCTCTCGTGGACATTGGGCGGCGACCTGGATATCAGCGTGTTCGCCGGCTGGTTGCGTAACCCTGCATTATCCAATGAGCGGCTTCGACTGATTGCTGGATATGCCAATAGCCGTTACGCAGAAATATCGGAGGACGGCTTCCTTGATATCGGCTGGATGCAGTCGTTCAACGACCAGAATGTACTCTCGATTGTCACTCACCAAAAAAGCATCACTGGCTTCATGGGGTTTCTGGGAGGCGCGCGAGGTGACATGAGGGGCTTCGATATCCCTGCTGTCGCCAGGTTGTTCAGCGTGGTGGGGCAGCCTGTTTCCAATGCGCGGGTTTCGCTGCTATTCGCCACCCCTGGATTGTGGGCTGCGATGCAACGTTTCCCAAGAAATAACGCCCTGCAAATCTGGAACGAGTTGATCGGCCCCTATTTCAGCGATGCCAACATACGACGCGCGCTGGCGCACCCTGGAGCGCTAACGTCCGAGCTTAACTTTGCCTTGGCTTTGGGGGTCGGGCTGAGCGCGGAAGAGGCGCGCGCCAATCGGATCGTTCGAAATTTATTCGGCCTTGGCCAGAGCCGCTCCCAGCAATATCTGTATAACTTTGATTTCCCCACCGATCGCCTGGGCCATAGCCGCCTGGATTTCGCCTTGTACCTGGAAAGCCACCTGGCGATACCTGAATGGGCCTGGCGATATGCGAGGGAAGGAGTAACCCCGGATTCGCTCAAGCCGTTCGGAGCGATCAAGACCACAAAGCCCAGGGAAGATAAACCCGACAGCTGAGTTGGCAAGCAACGGGTAGACGCTCGCACCCCTCATCACAAACCGGCTTGTGATGAGGGGCGGGTGGCCGTCAACGGTCAGATCGGCATTGTGCCAGCCCTCGCACCTGCCCACCGTCGCGCTGATTGTCCTCGCTCAGCCACTGTTCGAACCCGGTCTTGATCGCCGGCCATTCCGAATCCAGCATCGAATACCATGCCGTGTCGCGATTCTGCCCCTTGACCACCATGTGCTGGCGAAACACCCCTTCAAAGGTGAAACCCAAGCGCTCGGCGGCATATTTGGAGCGGGCGTTGCCGTTGTTGCACTTCCATTCCAGGCGACGATAACCCAAGGCGAAAGATTCCTTGGCCAGCAGATAGACTGCCTCGGTGCTTTTCGGCGAGCGCTGCATCGGCGCGCCGAAGGTCACGTGGCCGATCTCGATGCGACCTTGGGCCGGGACGATCGACATGAGGCTGAGAATGCCTTGAACTTCACCGCTGGCACGGTCGATCACGCTGAAGAAATACGGGTCGACGTTGGCCGCATGGTTGTCCAGCCAGGCGTCGAACGCACCGCGATCCTTGAACGGACCATAGGGCAAGTAATCCCAGAGTTTCGGGTCGGCACCGGGGCCTTCGAGGGCTTGCCACAGGCCATCGGCATGCCGAGCCGGATCGAGTTTTTCCAGGCGGATGAAACGCCCTTCGAGCACCTGTGCAGAGGGCGCCGGGACACCTTTCCAATCAGCGAGTGAAGTCGACATGCGGCGCTCCTTAAAGGGCTTTGCGAAATTGAATGTAGCCTGGGCGCTCGGCGATGCGCTCGTAGAGCTGGATCGCCGTGGCGTTGGTTTCGTGGGTCAACCAGTGCACCTTGCAGCAACCATCGGCCTTGGCGGTGGCGTAGACGAACTCGATGAGTTGGCGACCCACACCGGTGCCACGACTCTGTTCCGTTACCAGCAGGTCTTGCAGGTAGCAGGAATTCTCGATGCTCCAGTTCGAACGATGGTAGATGAAGTGCACCAGGCCCACCGCCGTGTCGCCCTGCCAGGCCAGGGCAGCATGGGTCGGTTCGCTGTCATCGAGCAAGCGTTGCCAGGTGGTTTGGGTCACCACGTCCGGCAATTGGGTGTTGTAGAAGCGCAGGTAGGCTTGCCACAACGGCAGCCAGGCGGCGTGATCGTCGGCGCTGACGCGGCGGATGTCGAGTTGGCTCATGGTCACTCCTGGGACGATTGTTCAGGTATCAGGTGGGCGAGGGCCCGGTCCTGCGGGTCGGGGCTGGCGGCGAGCCCGTTGCGTACCCCGGCGACATCCGCGGGGCTGCGGTTCTGGCTGAGCTTGCGCTTGCCTTCCAGGCGCTGGATCGGCAGGGCGAAGCCGACGATGGCCTTGAGCATGCTGTCGATGTACTCGGCCGGTGCGTCATCGATTTTCCACGGCTGTGCGCGAGCGCTTTCGTGGCGGTCGGTGAGGGCGCCGACCAGGTCGCGCAGGCGCTGCGCGTCGCTGAACACCTCGGCGCAGCCGTGGGCGTGTACGGCCACGTAGTTCCAGGTCGGCACGACTTTGCCGTGTTCGGCCTTGCTCGGGTAGAAGCCCGGGCTGACGTAGGCCTCGGCACCGGCGAAGATCACCAGGGCTTCGGCGCCGGCTTCGAGGTCGCGCCATTGCGGATTGGCCCGGGCCATGTGCCCGTAGAGGCTGCCGTTCGGTCCTTGTTGCGTGTCCAGCAACAGCGGCAAATGGCTGGCCTGCAAACCGTGCTCACCGTGGGTAACCAATACGGCCAGGCGGCAATCGCCCATCATCTGCTGCAGTTGGGGCAGGTCTTCGACGGCAAAGGCTTTGGGGTTGTACATGATGATTTTCCTTGGCGAATGCAAGCATCCTAGGCAGGCTATTGGTCTGTTGTAAGAGCCACTTCCGGCCAATTTGGTAGGTCCATTCACGAGGTCTGTCATGCACAACGCCGCGCCGCCACTGTCGTTCAACCCCGCCGGCATCGAATTGGACCGCCGTCATGGGCTCAGCCGTCAGCTTTACCAGGCGTTGCGTGCCCGGGTGCTGGACGGACGCCTGGCCAGCGGCACGCGCCTGCCGGCCAGCCGTGACCTGGCGACGGCCTTGTCGATCTCGCGCAACAGCGTGGTCCGGGCCTACGACCAGCTCTACGCCGAAGGTTTCATCGAAGGGAGGGTGGGTGACGGGACTTACGTGGCGAAACTGTCCTCGGCGACCTTGCCCCTGAAAAACATATCCACAAAAGTATCCACAGGGTTTTCAACAGGTTTACCCACAACTTTATCCACAGATTGGCTCGATTTGCCTGTGGTTCCATCCAGTAAAGTTATCCACAGCGGCGCGTTGAACCGCGTCGAAAAACACCATTTGCCCCAGCCACCCAGTGGCCCACCGCGAGCGTTCAGGGTCGGCGTCCCGGCGTTCGATCTGTTCCCATTCGACGTCTGGGCCAAGCTGAATGCGGCTTTCTGGCGCAAGCCGGACTTGCAGCAACTGTGTTATGGCGATTCGCAAGGGGATGCACGCCTGCGGGGGCTGGTCGCGGCGTACTTGCGCAGCTCTCGAGGACTGCACTGCACGGCTGAACAAATTGTGATCACCAGTGGCGCCCAGCAGGGCATTAGCCTTTGTGCACAGCTGCTGGTGGATCCGGGCGATGTCGTGGCGGTGGAAAACCCCGGATATCGCGCGGCCGGGCATGCGTTCGCCGTGGCCGGTGCCGACGTCAAGGGCGTGCCGGTCGATGGCGAGGGCTTAGACTGCACGGCGCTCGGTGCGCTGAGCCATTGTCGGCTGGCCTACGTGACGCCGTCCCACCAATATCCCACCGGGGTCGTCATGAGCCTGCCACGGCGATTGGAACTGCTGGCCTGGGCCGAGCGCAACGATGGCTGGATTGTCGAGGATGACTACGATGGCGAGTACCGCTACAGCGGCGCGCCCCTGGCGCCCTTGGCCGCCCTGGATCGCCAGGGCCGTGTGCTTTACGTCGGCACGTTCGGCAAAGTGGCGTTCCCGGCCCTGCGCCTGGGCTACCTTGTGCTGCCGCCAGGCCTGGTCAACGCCTTTGCCCGACGCCGCGCGGTGGACGTACGCCACTCCGAAGTCAGCACCCAGGCCGTGATGGCAGAGTTCATGGCCACCGGGCATTTCCAGCGGCATATCCGGCGTATGCGCAGGGCCGCCCTGGCTCGGCGTGACGCTTTGTTGCTAGGGTGGCCCGAGGCGGTCCCAGGCGTGGGGCCGCTGCCTTCGGTCGTGGCGGGGCTGCACATGACGGTGCCGGTGAGCAGTGTCGAACGTGAGCGCGAGCTGATCGCGCAGGCGGCCGGCGCCGGCGTGGAAATAAATGGGTTGAGTGACTATTGGCTGTCTGGAACCGCCCCGTCGCAAAACGCCGGCGGATTGGTGCTGGGCTTTGCCGCCGTCCCGCCCATGGCGATCGGCAAAGCGCTGGCAAGCCTGGCGAAGGCGTGGAACATTTGAATGCCGGGTGCCGGGCCATCCGCACAATGGCCCGGCTTTGCTTCTACGGCCTTTCCTTGGGGAAAAATACTTGCTGGGCCTGGTCCACGGCGATTTCGCTGCGGTAAAGGTCGATCAATTGGCGTTGAGTGAGCTCTTCGCTGCGGTCGACCGATGTTTCCTGGGTGATTTGCTCCAAGGTCTTGAGACGTGCAGAGAGGAAAGTGCGGGCAGCTATCCAGTCCGTTGAATACCGGAAGTCTGCGAACCACAGCGTTTTGCCGGTTTGCTGATCCTTGATCTCGTATCGGTCAAGGTAGCCGTAAGGCGGACGCTTCCTGCGTTGCCGGTTGATCTGTTTGGTGATGACGATCTGGTTCCGCTCCTTGAGCCACAAGACGCTGCCCATCGTGGGTGGGCTTTGCTTGATGATCGCCAGGAGTGTCTGGAGCTCCTCTCGATACAGAGCCTGCGATTCCTGTTTCAGCCGCAAGCGCAAGGATTCGGCTGTGCGCCGGTCTTGCTCGGAGATTTCTATCGTTTCGTTGGAAACGACACCTTCCACCTGGTCGAGCGCTTTCCTGATCGCGACGCCGACGTTCTCCATCCTGCCGGCATGGGAAGACAGGATCATGCCGATACCGGCGGGTGTTCGGTCAGGCTGTTTCAGCTCCTGTTCTAGCTGCGCCTTGAATGCCGGCAGTCCGTCGATCAGGGCCTGGCCTTTGCTGAGGCTGATAGAAAGTGTTGGGACGGCCGATGGTGCGGTTGGCATCACGTGGGGTGCCCATTCGCCGGTTTCCTTGCGGTGGAAGGTGATAATGACCTTGTCCGAAAATGGATTTTTCACGTCAACCCAATCGGTTGCTTCCCTCGTTTGGGATAAGCGCGGTTCGCCACTGACCAAGCCCCAGAAGCGTGCCCTGATGAATTTTTTCCTGGGCGCGGGCCGTTGTTCGTGAGGGCTGTTGGTGCTGCGCCGATTGCTTCGCTCGTCGAGCGCGCGGGCCAAGTGACGCAAGGCGCGCTTTTTATGAAGGCCTATCTTGGTGCGCATTCGAGCGATTTGCCCGGGACTGGCGCTGTCCTTGTATTCGCGATTCAGATAGTCCAGGTGCTCCTCGATGGCTGCGAACTGTTCGGTCAGACTGCCGAAGGCATCGATCTGTTCGTCCAGCCGGATAACGCTTCGCTCATCCATGGCGTCGCGCAGGCTTTGGAATGCCACCGTGGCGTTGTCGACGATCCGGTTAATTTCCGCCCAGCCTTCGGGCATCGTGTTTACGCTGTCGAGCGAAAGACACAGATGGCGGTACATATCCAGTTGGATAAGCCGCAGGTCATCGCTTTTGTAGCTGGGCATTTTTCCCCGGTGCTGGCGAACGAACTCAAAACCTTCACGCCCCAACTGCTTGAGTCCGGAAAAGCGTGTTTCCATGTAGTCCAGGCGTTCGATCATGTCATCACTGACGCTGATCATCTCTTCGGCGGCGGCAACATGATGCTGTTCAAGCACTTCCACGCCAGACGTGATCATGCCCAAGCCTTTGCTCATGGCTGGGGTGAAGCGTTCCCGGAGCGCGTCTATCTCGGCAAAGGTGAAGTTTATCTGCGCGTTCAGGTAGCCGAGCCGGGTCCGAGGACTGTCGGTCCTGGACTGGAACACGGGCCATTCGGTGAGGATCTTCAGCGCTTGCTCATAGCTTTCCCGCTGTGTCTTAAGGGCGCCGACATAGGCGTCGCGCCTGATGTCGCGGGCCGCCCCCGAGGCTTGGTTGAATGCTTGCGCTTCCATGGTCAGGAGTTTCTGATCCTGTTTCTTCCGCGCCTCGAACTGATTCAACTCGGCGAACAGCTGGATGCTGCGGCGTCTTGCCTGCGCGACGACTTTTTGCCGGGCACCTTTGGAGCCAGTGCCGCGCAAACGCAAGCGCGTGTCGATGTGCCACATCCCATAGGCATCGAGCCACAATGCGGGTCCTTTGCGTGTGGGATCCGTCGCATCGATGATCGAGACCTGATCCCCGTCCACGGCCACGTTGAACCATTGGTCCGCAACTTTTGCGTACCAATTTCCGCCCTGTTCATACAACCCTTGCAGCGCGCCGTCAGTCCTGGGTTGTCCCAGTTCCTTGGGAACAGGAACACTGAAAGGTTCGAGCTGTTTCGCGCCGTCCGCCGATCTGCTCATCAAGGCACCGCTGGTATGGACGGTTTCATAGTGTTCGAGCGGCAGCTCTGTGCTGGTAACCGGATCGAGCTTTTCGATGACAAGTTCAGGCCTTGGCAGTTTCGGTGGCACCAGCAAGGTTTCCGGCGCCTCGCTCCGGCGACCGCGCTTGGATTGCCTGGATTGCTCGATGGCGTAATCGACGGTGGCCAATGCGATGTTCAACAGCAGGTCGGCGAACGCTTCCCACTTGGCTTGGCTGTCGAATTGCTCATCGCTCTGTGTGATTTGTTCAAGGTCATCCAGGATCTGCCAAAGCCAGGTTGCCGTGCCTACGGCGGTACCCAGGTAAGGCAGGGCCAGATTGAAAATCAACCACCCCGTCTGCTTGAACGCTTGCCAGCGGCTTTCGCTGTTGGAAATCGATTGCCGGTTGGCAAGCTCGACCATGGCGTTGGCATTGGCCTTGAATAGGAACGACAGCACATCCGGCCCAATGGTTTCTTCTGCCAGGCTGACCGGCCCGCTGTAGGAAAAAGAGGTGAGCGAGTCAAACGCAAATTCCACGGCGGCCCAGGGTGACGGCAGTGGGCCTGGAAAAACGTACCGGCTGTAAGTCACACGAGCGTCGTCGGTCAGCCAGGCCAGGACCGACTGGCGTAGCGAAGGCGTTTGCCTGATTGCATATAACAGGTTGCTGAACGACGGGAACTGGCTCAATTGCGGTTCGAGCAATGGACGATAGAGCAAGCAGGGCCCGGCACTTTGATCCAGTGCACCAATGACAAACATATTGGTAACGATGTCTTCTGAGTTGCCCAGTTGCAGTTCCGGCACGAAAGCCAACTTGCGCAGGACGACACGCTGCCCATCGACGTACTGGTTAGCTTGCTCGACCTCCATCAATGCCATGACATACCGACAACCCAGCTCATCCAGGTTGTCTCGTCCACGCAATTTGCTTTCCAGCGCGAGCATTGGCAGTTGAAGGCGTAACTGGGTCGTGTACAAGCGTTCGCGACGGGAGGATTCCGTGGGGTCGTCCAGCAATTTTCGCTTGATCAGGTCGGGGTAAACCTTGCCCACATCGATTCGGGTAATGAGATCCTCGATGTATTCAACCGTCATCCACCGGGGGAGCTGAGTGCCATCGGCTGACCGGACGGTTTTGTTGCCGGACGGAATCGCGATCAGATTCTGTAATGCAAGCTCAACGAGGCTGAACCGGGTGGTGTCGATTTTGCCGGGAACGACGAAGCTGCCCCACACGACCGGGCTGCGTACCTCTACCTCGATTTTTTCCAAGTCCAGCGTGGAGGCTTCGTCGTGTTCCAACGTCATCAGCTTTTTCAGCGCATTGGAGGCGTAGTGCTGGATGGACGGGATGTCGTCCAGGTAGGTTTTGCCTTCTTGGGAACTGCTCAGCGCTGATAGGTTGCGCAGGTATTGCGCAAACAAGGTCTGGTCGGAGATCGATGCATTCCTTAGCCAGAGGGGTACCTGTCTTTTGAACCATTCATTTTCCGGATCCTTGGCATTCAAGCCTTGAGTGGAAGGTTGTTCGTCTTCGTCGGACGTTATATCGGTGAGAATATGCGGAGAACCCAGGATCTTGACCTGCATGGCGATGATGCCGCAGGCCTTGCTGTCAAAAATATCCCCGGCGGGCTCATAGAGTCGCCAGCGGATTTTTTTTCCAGCGCTCATGGGCCCAAGGTAAGGCAGAAGCGACTGGCCCAGCGCTTGCCTGGAGTCGAATTTCTCATAGCCGTTAAGCAATGAGTGGGTGAGGATGACCTCCTTGTTGTCGATCTGGCCGATCAAGACCATGATCGAGTTGTCCTCCAGCGGGCGCACGTTATCGCCATCTACATCGTCAATGTCGACCAGGTATGCGTGGCTATCATAGGGATCCGCGGTTTTCCTGAATTCTCGGTCGGGATATAAATATAACCGCTGGGCCATCTCGCACTCTGTCGAGGTCCAGCCTTCAACTTGGTCGACATTCCAGAACTTTCGTAACATTTTGGACAACTGGTGCCAGCGCGGCCCGGACTCCCTTTGAGGGATGTTCCAGTAGGCCAGCTGTTGTTCCTGGTAGGCGGGCAGGACGGCGGGCACCAGTTCATTGATGACTCGACCGACCTGGTCGATACGCACGGGCAGATGCACTTCGGGGAAGGTGATGGGCAACCGGGCCAGGAAATGCAGCCCGTCAATGAACAACACCGAATCATTCGTGACCACTCGGGCGGCGATAATGGCGGCAAGCGTTTCATAACGTGAGGGGCGCTGGATAATCTCGTCGCCGACCATGTCCCAGGCCGGCGTGATGACAACGGTGGTGTGAGGATCGATATCCAACGTTGGATATAACCTTATCAATTCCTCTCGGAGCAGCTCGGCAGCCACTTCCGGGTAGTTGGGGCCTGAGAGCAACTGATTGATTATCGCCTCTTGGGCGTGCGCGTCGGGCGTCGGATCCGGGGTGGTAGGCAGTGCCATCTTCATCTTCCTGTTTCGCAATAAATGGAAAACCCGAGGCCGAAGGCTTCGGGTTCCAGATGCTAGAGGGCGCCAAAACAGGAAAGGCGGTAACTATGTATAGCGTCATCATGAAACGACGCTAAAGGGTCACTGGCCGGATTTGATTCGTGTCCAGGCCCGCGTACGTGCGCGTTCGGCGTCCCTCGGCAACGGTTGCAACGTATACAGCGAGGCCATGGCCGCCTCGGTCGGGTACAGGTTGGGGTTGCCGCGGATCGCTGGGTCAACCATGTCGGTTGCGTCCTTGTTCGGGTTCGGATAACCGACAAAATCACTCACCGGCGCGATCACCTGGGGTTGCAGCAAATAGTTGATGAAGGTGTAGGCGTCGCCCGGGTTCTTCGCCCCTTTGGGGATGGCGAGCATGTCGAACCAGATCGGCGCGCCTTCCTTGGGCAGGCGCATGTCCACGGTCACGCCGTTCTTGGCTTCCTTGGCGCGGTTGGCGGCCTGGGAGAAGCTGCCGGAATAGCCCACCGCCACGCAGATGTCGCCGTTGGCAATGTCGGCCATGTATTTGGACGAGTGGAAGTACGTGATGTAAGGCCGGATTTTCAGCAACAGTGCTTCGGCCTTGGCGTAGTCCGCCGGCTTCTTGCTGTTGGGGTCCAGGCCCAGGTGCTGCAAGGCCAGGGGCAGTATTTCCGACGGCGAATCAAGCAAGGCCACGCCGCACTGCTTGAGCTTGCTGATGTTCTCTTCCTTGAAGATCAGGTCCCAACTGTCCACCGGCGCGTTGGCGCCCAGGGCGGCCTTGACCTTGTCCGGGTTGAAGCCGATCAGGATGGTGCCGTACATGTAGGGCACGGCGAACTGGTTGCCCGGGTCATTGGCTTCGATCAGCTTCATCAGCTTGGGGTCGAGGTGGTTCCAGTTCGGCAGCTTGCTGCGGTCCAGGGGCTGGAACACCCCGGCTTCGATCTGCTTGGCCAGGAACACGTTGGACGGCACCACCACGTCATAGCCTGAGTTGCCCGTCAGCAGCTTGGCCTCCAGGGCCTCGTTGGTGTCAAAGATGTCGTAGACCAGCTTGACCTGGCTGTTCTGCGCCTTGAAATCCTCCAGGGCCTTGGGCGTGATGTAGTCGAACCAGTTGTAGACGCGCAAGGTGCGCTCCTCGGCCTGGGCAGCGCCGCAAAGCAGCGCGGCGCACACGGCTGGGGCCATTAAACGCTTGAGTCTGTTCATGCTGTTGTTCCTCATGGGGCGCTTTGGAAACCTTCAAGAACGTTCACGGCATTGATGCCGATTTCTGCCACCGCGTAGCCGCCTTCCATCACGAACAGCGTCGGCTTGCCGAGCGCCGCGATGCGCTTGCCCATCGCCAGGTAGTCCGGGCTGTCGAGCTTGAATTGCGAGATCGGGTCGTCCTTGAACGTGTCCACGCCCAGGGACACGACGATGACATCGGCGTCGTAGCCGCGGATTTGCCCGCAGGCCTGCTCCAGCGCCGCGCTCCAGGTGTCCCAGCCTGAACCGGCTGGCAAAGGGTAGTTGAAGTTGAAACCCTCACCGTCGCCCTCGCCGAGCTCATCGGCATAACCCAGGAAAAACGGAAACTCCGCCTCCGGATGGCCGTGGATCGACGCGAACAACACATCGCTGCGTTCGTAGAAAATCGATTGGGTGCCGTTGCCGTGGTGGTAATCCACATCCAGGATCGCGACCTTCCTATGGCCCTGGTCGAGAAAGGCCTGGGCGGCGATGGCCGCGTTGTTGAGGTAGCAATAACCGCCCATCAAATCGCCAGCGGCGTGGTGCCCCGGCGGGCGGCACAACGCAAAGGCACTGCGCGCACCGCGCTGGATGTCCGCCTGGGCGGTAAGAGCCACTTGTGCGGCGCTGTAGGCCGCCTGCCAAGTGCCGGCGGTAATCGGCGCGCCCGCGTCGAAACTGTAATAACCCAACTGGCCGTGCAGGCTGGTGGGGATGACCGTGCGAAAGGTCCGCGCCGGCCAGGTGAAGGGCAACAAATCGCCGTCGCGGTTGTACTTGGCCCAGCGGTCCCAGGCGCCTTTGAAAAATTCCAGGTACGCCGCGCTGTGGATACGCTGGATCGGCCCCAAGCCAAAATCCTGCGGCGCCTCCACCGGCCCCAGCCCCTGCGTCTTGACCCGCTCCAATACATGATCGGCCCGGGACGGCATCTCGAAGCAAGGCATCAACTGCCCGTCCATCAACTCGCAGCGGCCGTGGTGCAGGTGGTGATCGTCTGAGTAGATCGTCAGCATTTTGTTGTTCTCCGCATGGCTGGTCGGTGTGAACACAGTCTTGCGGCGGGAGGCGTTTCAGAGAACGGCAGGAGAGGCCAAAAGGGGATCGAAATGGCCAAAAGGTTTGACCGTAAATCGCCCCTTGTTGGCGCGGGTGTGCGCTGGTTCGGGGCGTTGGGGACCAAGGCTATCTGAGGCCATATAATGATGGGGTAGCGAAGAAGTGCTGAAGCGAGCCTTCCAGCTTGAAAGCCAGCTTCGTTTTTTGTTGCCAGTTGCTAAATAAAAAAGCGGCCGATGGGCCGCCTAATGCTTACTTTGTGGGGGTTACGCGCTGGCAGATAGCTTGACCAAGCGCGAGCCTGCGAGTGCACCATCAGGCTCATCGGAGGACCCACGACGGATGCGGTCGAGTATCCGCAAATCCATTGAGCTTGTGACACGAGCTTTGCGCAAGCCGCGTACGTACAAGCAGTCAAAGTTGTCCTGCCCTTTATGTTTGCCGGCCTTCCCGCGTTGGGTTGCTTTCAATTTGCTCATTTTTCGATCACCTCTGGAATGATGCTATTACTCATCAAGAGTCAACACAAGGGCACCGTTTACCATCTGAAATTCATTTTCGACGTATATAGGGACTGCGCCGGGTAACGGGCTATCTATTTCAATGAGTTCCGCACCAATGATCTTGCAGTACTGAGTAACGGCAAGCACGCAAAGCTGGATGACTCTTCTCTTCAACGGGTGTGAACCACTCTCCCGCTTGGGATGGCCTTCCAGTAGCTTGATCCGTACAACGGTGCGTTTGCCGCTGGGTGTGGCGAAGCATAGACCGCACAGTAGATTCCCGTACCACAGCGCAAGGTCAAGATGTCGGGCATCGCTTTTGATGACCTCTGGAGAGTCATGCCAGGGGAAACCATGGTCTGATTCCCATAGATTAAATTGTTCGAGCGCATCAGCATCGATGTTGCCGAAGCGCACCAGTGCAAAATCAACACCAGACGCTCGTTCAGGATCTGCTGGTTCTTGTGCTAGCAACGTCAATAGCTCGTTGGAAGCTGTGCGGGCCGCACAGGCATAAGCCCGCCATTCCTCATATTTGCGCCGTATAACTTTCCCCACTTCCAAATCCTTGATATCAACTTTTTTCGCACCCCCTCTAGAAGAATGTGATGCTTAAAGTGTTCAGCAATTACTGACGAATTGGCCGCCAAGCCGTTCGCTGATGTCAGCGACGAGGAGACGATAGGGGTTGAGTGTATGGCCCACAAGTCGGCGGGTTCCGGTGTAGTTGTAGGCAAAGGCGCAAGGCAGCGTGGCTTGGCGGAAGGGCTGAGCAACCCGTCAGACGCGCCTTACAACCCGTGGCGAGGGAGTCTTGCTCCCGCTGGGCGTGAAGCGGCCCTAAAATCTTGCGGTCGCTGCGCCGCCGAGCGGGAGCAAGCTCCCTCGCCACGGGTTTGTGGTGTTGCGGCTAGCGAGGGTCGACGTTATCCAGCGCACGGCTGGCCAGCAATGAACTCATCTCGATCAGTTGCTGAATGCCAAGGGCAATGTGGCGGCGGGGGCCTTCCAAGTCGAAGGCGAGGTTGCTGATCATCGCGTCGGCGGATGCCAGGTTTTCGCTGAGGTTGGCGAGCAGGCATTCGTTGTCGGCGTTTTTTGACACGGTGAAGAGCTGGTCCGGTTTGGATGCATCTTCGGACTTTTCCGGTTTCGGTTGCAGGTAATAATCCAAGGCGCGCCTTTCTGCTTCGTCTTGTTTCTTCGTTTTGGATTTGGTGGACGTAGAGCTGCGATCTGCTTCGGGGGGATTTGGTGTTGGCTTGAACATGTGCTGATACTCCATGGTTAAGCCGCAACCTCTTCCCTACTAAAAGAAGGGTGGCGGCTGTACGCAGGTTAGTAGACCGGGGAGATCAGCATTGCCGGCGCGCCGAAGCGCCCTGCGCACAGCCACCATCAAAGACAGGTAGGAACCTGCTTGGACGGAGAGCTCATGCATCCTACTGACACAACCCCGGGCTACTAAACCCGACCACTGATGGGCAGTGGCAGGGAAACGATAGAACCCATGGGCAAGGCGCACAAGCGGGCGGATTCTGGCGTAGTTGTAGGCAATGGCGCAAGGATGCGTAGCTGGGTGGAAGCGTTGCGGCGGGAGAATAAACAAGCCTTGGTAATGCCCAGGAATCGGGGCGATGGAGCTTGCCCTTGCTCGGCGGCGCAGCGGTTTTTCTGTAAGAATGTGCCCGCCTTTTTGGGGCCGCTGCGCAGCCCAGCGGGGCGGTGCGACGTTTCACTGAATCCCTTCGCCACAAAATGGGCACCCACCGCCAATCCCCTGTGGGAGCGAGCCTGCTCGCGATGGCGCCAGCACATGCTCACCCGATCTGAAGGCACGCACGGCCTGTGGCGAGGGAGCTTGCTCCCGCTCGGCGGCGCAGCCGTCGTATTGGCCGCCATACCGATCAGATGATGAAATCGAGATCCAGCGTATACGGTTCGCCAATGGCATACCCGTGACCACCACGGATCAATTCCCCGTCGTCATCCATGGCCGGCGCCATCGCCAACTGCTCCGCCATCCTGTTCTCCGGATGCGCCTGCCAGCGAACCAGGTTTTGTGCCAATTGCTCAGGTTGTTCCGACAAACTCCCGTAGACATCTTTTTCACTGACCGACGCGGTGCGCAGCGTCGCCAGGCGCGCACGGGTGTTGTGCATCTTGTCGACCTCGCGGATGAGCGCAATGTTGACGGCGCTTTCGCTACGCCCATTGGGCGCGCCCCTTCCCGCCAGGTAACGCTCTTCATCCCGCAGCTGTTGGGTAATGCGTGTCAGAGCCCGATCGACCCAATCATATTCGCGCTCTGTTGCCAGCGTGCTTCCGCGGGTTTGCGCTTCCTGCCAGCGGCGTAAGGTCGCCCAGCAAGCGGGAATGTAGCTGGGGACCATGAAGTGATCACCGGTCTGGATGAGTTGGGCCAGCAATGCCGGGCGGTTCGGCAAGCCATGTTTATGCTTGAGGGCCACCTCGCAGGCGGCGTGTTGGGTGATGGTGTCGCACTGGGGCATCCACAGGATTGAAGACCGCTCCTTGCGATCGAACTCCACCGGCAGGAAGTGCCGCAAAATGCCGTGGTGCTCGTAGCGCTCGCCCGTCAGGTTAGTGATGCCCGCGACGAACACGGAAAGGCCGACCGGTACGTTGGCGAATGCAAGGGCCAACCCTGTGCCATAAACATCGCTCTTGGTATTCATCCAACTGCCGGGGACGCTGGGTATCGGGTCGTTGTGGTTGACCATTCGGTAATGCACCAAGGCTTCGGCGTTTTTTGTGAAAGTGGCGTCGGCGGCGCGAGGGGCGCCGTAGGTGTAAAGCTGGAGGGTGTAGCCTTCTGGTCTGCGCCGCAGCATTTCTGAAAGGAGTAACGCCACCGCGCCGCCCAGGCTGTGGCCGCATATCAGCAGTTTTTGGCCGGCGTAGAACCTGTCCAGATAGCTCGTCACGAAGGCCGCAGTTTTCTTGGCGGCACCATAGAACCCTTGATGCACCTGGCCGACACCTTCTTCAAACGGCACTTGGAGCGCATCGGCGTCGCGCAGGAAGTCGGCGGTTTGCTGGGTGCCACGTACTGCTATCAGGATCAGTTCGTCGTTGTGGGTGATGTAGGCCTGGGTGTCGGTGCTTTCTTGCTTGTCGGTGTCATCGAGAAAATGGACTTTGGCGGGATGTTCCTGATGTGCACCCAATTCCGGATCGTTGACCGCGTAGAGGGCTGGGTCGAACGGCACGATCTCCAGGCGTTTGGAGTAGGGCACGTCTTCATAAAGCGGGTAATAGGGCTTTGTCTGTTCCGGATAGAACTCCCCGAGTTCTTCGAACTTGGCCAATGCATCCGCGAACCAATTGCCCACGCTTGGTTGCTTGGTGAAGCTCGGCGGCGTTGTTATCGGAGCCTTGTCAGGTGTTTGCCCGAAGGGGCAGTAGGTCAAGGTCGACATGAGCGCCAGTTGATACAAGTTGAGCGCGCAGAATTCAGGGGCGGTGGACAGCATGGGGCGCAAGGCGCGCAACGGGCGAACTTCCAACACCGTGTGTTTTTGCGGCATCAGCGCTACGCCGAGCTTGCCATGTTCACCCATCAGCCGTGCCGGCCCCGAAGGGGCTGGGTAATGGCGGTACACCTCGGGGGGCAAGTGCGCGACATGCTTGACCAAGTGCCGTACTTCCACTTGGAAGTAATCGTCTGCACAGGCTTGTGCGGGATTTTCCCGGGTGCGTGTGGCGTTTGGGTTCAGGTAGCGGGTTTGCTCGGCGCGGACTTGTAGTTCGGTGATTTGGAGAGGGTAGTGAGTTCTACGTTGAAGCTCGATATAAAACTTTTCCTGCCCTTGATACGGTTGTTCAAAGGCAAGGGCAAGCGGCCCTGCGTAGTGGTTGATGACCTTGCCGATGCCCATGGCATCCAGGTTGCCTGAGTATTGTTGTCCTTCCGAATCGGTCGCCATATAGGCCAGTCCCGCATAGGGCTCGCCAGAACCAAACTCATCGACGAGCTGAAAACTGGTCCATCTACCCCCGACAGGACAGGCCAAATTGCGACTGCTTAGCCTCGACTCCAATTCCTTTTGAAACGATGTCATACGCGATCTCCTTATTCCGTACAACCGGGGTAAATAGTGCATTTGCGCCCATCGGGCATCTGAAAACCGCTGAAGTCTTTGTAATTACCGAAACAAAATGCGTATGGATCTTCGAAGTTATCGCCCATGCAGCGTTTCCAGCCGTTGGGTACCTTCACCCAGGTATCACCCATGTAGGGCCTCTCTTCGCGGGCCAACTTGATCTTCATCCTCACGGTTTTACCCGGTAGCTGATCAAGGGTGTACGCCGAGAAAGGACGTCCACGCCCAAGCTCGCCTTGTGGGTTGGTTTTTTTGCAGTCGAGGATTTTTCTTAGAATGCGGGGCTTGCCTGAGGTGCGGAACAACCATTGGCATTGGCCGTAAAAAGTACTTTCACCCGCTTCGCTGAACGTGCCTTTGTATTGCGCTTCCAGCTCATCGCGAATCACGACGTTGGCTGAGTCTTGACTGATATCGCTCCAGTCCTCGCCATAGGCGGAGTTGATTTCGAGCTCAATGCGGCTGATCACCAGCGGGCAACCCATACGGGTTCGGCGAATAACGATTTCGGAATCGGGTTTGTATGCCTTACGCCACTCCCTGTTGAATACCGGCGCTTTGTTATACCGGGTCTCGACGGTGCAGGTTTCGCTTGGGGCGGGCACGTAGTACACCGCTGCCTGGTAGGCAAAGTCACGCGGTAAATCTGCCGTAAAAGTAAACGTGTTCGGCTGTGTGTTGGCACAACCTGCCGTCATCGCCAGGCCGCTCAAACTTGCAATGCACAAAGCCTGTTTCATGCCGGCGTATCTCCCTGCCAAAACGCTGCCATCAGGCGCACCCGTTCAAAATGCTCGTCGGGGCTTTCAGCTGAACGTACTTGCCAATACGGCGCCAGCGCCTGGGCGGGTGCTTGCAGGTACTGGGTCAATAAAAACTCCAACTGCTCGGACGCCTGCCAATGCCAGGCCTCGGCCTGATCGAGCGTGACACGCAACCACGCCTCCGGGTTTTGTTGCTCGGCCAGTGTTGCGAAGGCCTGGACATGCTCGGCCAACAGGAAGCGACGGGCATTGAGGAGCCGAACCTGCATCGCTTGCTGCGGGGTAACGGGCACCTGCAGCCAAAGAGGCGAATCAGGCACCGGATAGGTTCCTGGCGCCGGGTTATGCGTGCTTGACCAATGATGGCCCTGCCAATAGCAGACACTGATCGCTGGCCCGAGGTAGGCCGGATAGGCTTCAACGGACAGGTGCTTGAGCGCCCGGGACAGTACACGGTTGTCATGGAAGCGGTACAACGCCTGATGGGGGCGCTCGCCGATGATCAGCCGTTCGCGCCAGTGCTCCACCAGCGTAGGCAGCGCCCCTTTGGGAAGGCTGGCAAACCACCCCCAGTGGCTGTCCGGTCGGTCGAGCAATTCATTGATGTGTTCGTCGCCGGGCCTATCGAAGGTGAAGACAAAGGGGCCGGCGTCAGCGAGGTCAGCAACCAGCGTTTGGCCGTACACGCTCAAGTATTGGTCGGGACGACTGTTCTTGAGCAATGTCTGGCGCGTGGGGTGCTCATGTTCTGAGTCCAGGACGAGGCACAGGGCGTGGCCGAGGCGTTGCTGTTCGATCAACCATTGATGGGGGAGTGAGCGAGTCATGCGGCGGCGACTTCCATTAGGCAGAGACCCTCGCGGCAGGCCTCGCAGATCGGACAAAAGTCCAATCCCGCTGCTTTGCTGGCTGTTATCAGCGCGCGTTGAGTGGGAGCGAATACTGGGGCTGGGGCCGCCAAGGGATCGGTCAAACCGGGTCTGAATGATGAGGCAGTGGCGCCGGCCATGGGGGCGCCGCCGAGTTGGATTTCACTGCTGCTGTAGATACCACTGTGATCGATCACGATGTGCTGGCCCCCGGCTTTCAAACTGAGGGTTGCGCCTGCTTCAAGGACCACATGAGCGCCTGCCTTGATATGAATTTGCTGCCCGGCCTCGACGGCCAGTGTCTGATCGACATGGGTGTGGCGGTTGGCGACGCGCAGGTAGTCATTGCCTTCGACCTGGACCGTGCGGTCGGCGGCCGTGGTCCGATGCTCTTCGGCGTGCAGGACAGTGATGCTGTTGCCCTTGATGGTTTCCCGTCGCTCGTTGCCAATCTCCAATCGGCTGTCGTTTTCGATTTTTTGTTCCATGTCACGCTGAGCTCGCACATAGATCAGTTCCTGGCCTGCGCGATCTTCCAGATGCAGCTCGTTGAAGCCCTTGCCGTCCGGTGAGCTGCGAGAGCGAAACACAGTACGGGTCTTGTGCGCAGGCAACGGGTAGGGCGAGGCATTGGCGCTATTGGTCAGGCATCCGATGATCAACGGCTTGTCGGGATCGCCTTCCATGAAGGCCACCAATACCTCCATGCCAACCCGCGGGATCGTGGTGCCCCCGTAGCTGTTACCCGCCCAGTTGGAGGCCACTCGCAACCAACAACTGCTGCCGTCATCGACGTGTCCCGCACGATCCCAAAAGAACCTGACCTTGACCCGGCCATACCGGTCGCAGTGGATATCTTCGCCCTGGGGGCCGGTGACGATTGCGGTCTGACTGCCGGATATACGTGGCTTCTTATAGACCCGCTGCGAACGGAAGATCGCGTCCCAAGGCGTGGCAACGAAGCGATTGCGATAGCCCTGATTGAAGCGGTCTTCAGCCTCGCCAGCGTTACTGGGAGTGATTTCCTCCAGCACTTGCGGCTGTTTGCCTTCGTGATGCACTTCGGTCAGGAGCCATAGATCATTCCACTCCTGGCGAGGGTGCTCACTCAATGTCAGGAAGTGCCCCGTCCTCAATGCTGGCTGATCACTCTTTCCTTCGGCCTGGCGGTAGTCGGCGCGATGGCGTTCCAGGGCTCTCTGGCTCAATAATCTGCCGCGTTTTTGCTGGGTAAAGTCGCCCGGATAGTCATAGGCTTCCAGGTCTGGTTGAACGTTTTCGACGCCGGGCTGACAGCTGCTCTCCAACAGGAATGTCGCCTTCTCGAAATCGTAATCACGGCGCGTGACGCGGCTGGTCCGGGTCTCCAGTCGCAGGCCAAATCGATGGATGACCGGCTCGTCGTCAACCATGCCGCCGCTGCCGTGTTTATAAACAGTGCGCTGCTCAAGCCGAGGGAATACGGTCTGGTTATCACCAAATACCAGGAGATGGTCCGATTCACTGTACTGGAAGTGATAATGCAGGCCTTCTTCATGACACAGGCGCTCGATGAAGTGCAAGTCGGATTCGTGATACTGCACACAGTAGTCACGAGGCAAATAACTCGCACTTAACTGGAAGCGATGGGCATCGGTGAGAATGCCGTGTTCCTTGAGAATCAACGTGATGATGTGCGGCACACTGGCCTGTTGGAAAATTCGCTGATTGATGCGGTGCTCCAAGTAAGCCAGGCGTGGCGCTAATCTTATTGTGTAATAAGTCAGCCTTTTACCTGAATCGCCTTGCGCAGCACGATAAATCACCCCGTGAACACCGCTTCCCTGTTTATCAAATGCTAAAAAGGCCTGTTTGTTTAATAAATGTTCCAGGTTTATATCCCTTCGTTCGCTGACAAGTTCAATGCCGAATGAATAGGGGGTGCTGATGGCTTCTGAACCTTCGAAGGCCAGGACTTGGAAGTCGTGCGTGAGGTCACGGATCGTGAGGCGGAAGTTGGACAGATCAAAGGTGGGTAACATGGCGAACGTCCTTGGGTTGTGGCTTTAGCTCCTGATTCCATTGAAGCAGACTTGACGGATGATCGCGTAGGCACCGGTAAAAAAGGAAAGGGATGTAGGAATCTTCTTCATGGATCAAAGAGATTGCGACAGAAATAATTTGAAGCGTTTTGTCATTTTTTGAAAGGTAAATTCCAATATCTCCAATACTGGCTCGACGTGGGAAGTTTCACTTGGGCTCCATTTGGTTTTGTTTCTTTAAAAAAAGGAAAGCTCCTACTTTTTTATTCTGGAAACCTTGGCATTCTTCGCGGCGTTCGGCAGGTAAGAGAGCGGTGAGCGTTTGGGGCGAGGCGGCTGGATTGTATTTGGCGAAATTTCCTACAAGCGAAGCTGAATATTTACCTTGAATAACCATGCCGTCCAAACAACCCACGCCACACACCGAACTTTCAGGGGGGTAAATGTCGTATTCCGAAAATCTGTCCGTCCATTATTTGATGCTCGCCAAGACTCCCGTTTCCAAGGACAGTTTTGCGGGTGCGGACGTGCGTTTTTCAAATGAATACGAAGTATTGGAAAGCGAGGTGGGCAAAGCCCGGTCGATGCACGCAAGTGGTCAGGTCGACTGGTTGAAGGTCCTTGAGGGAAGCGAAGTGCTGTTGCGGACCCAGTCGAAGGATCTACGTGTGGTGGCTTGGCTGGTTTGGGCGCTGTATCAGCGAGAGTCGTTCCAAGGGCTGCTAGCGGGTCTCGGTCTTTTGCAGCACTTATGCAAGCACCATTGGCTGGACATCCACCCGCTCAAGAATCGAACCCGTGCCGCCAGCATCAATTGGCTGTTGCCTCGCCTGGAACAAGCGTTCGGCGATGACATTGCAATCAAGGAGCAGTTGCCGATGTTCCGCCATCTCGCGGAACAAATGGAGAGCCTCGACGCTGTTTGCACCGCCCAATTGGGTGACGACGCACCTCTGCTGCTGCCGCTGTGTCGGCGCCTCGACAGTATGATCCAGCGAGCCACCGGAAACCGGCCGCAGCCTGGCGCCATTGGAACGGTTGTGGCTCAGGTAAAGCAGGTTGCCACCCAGCTGCTCGCATCCGGCACTCCTATCGAAAACGAAAAAGAAGCCCACAAAGCGCTGCGCGCCCAGCAGGAGGGTGCGCGTCCGTTATGCGCCTGGTGGCTCAAACAAAAAGCGACTGACGCTCGTGCCCTGCGCCTGAATCGCACCATGCTCTGGCTGGCCATCGATGTATTGCCCGAGCGCAATGCCGAGCAGGTCACCCAGCTGCGCGGCCTGCCAGCGGACAAACTCAAGGTTTACCAAGATCGTTTCCAGCAGGGTGATTACGCAGACCTGCTTGTGGAGATCGAGGCGAGCCTGGCGACGGCACCGTTCTGGTTCGATGGCCAGAGGCTGGCCTGGGAATGCCTGCAAGGGTTGAACGCCGAGTTGGCCATGCGGGAACTGGAAGTCCATTTTGCGTTATTCATCCAGCGCCTGCCGGGCATTATCGAATTGCGCTGGCATGACGGTACGCCGTTCGCCGATCCGGCCACCCGGGGTTGGATCGCTGCCCAAGTCAAGCCTCACCTGCAGAGCCCCGGCGCGGCACCCACGGCCGATGTCCCCGACAACCTTGCGCCTTGGGAAGGGGCGCTGGAGGAAGCCGAGGCGATCCTGCGCAACGACGGTCTCAAACCCGCCGTTAAGTTGCTCAGGCAAGGCATGCAAAGCGCCAATGGAGCGCGCGAGCGATTTCTTTGGCACTTCGCGTTGGCTCGTGTGTGCTTTTCGGCCAGGAAATACGAACTCGCCAAGGTCCAGTTGGAGGCCCTCGATCAGACGCTACGAAACGCAGGCCTGAATGCCTGGGAGCCGCTCTTGGAGCTGCAGGTGCTGCACCTGTTGCATAGCTGCTGCGAGTTGTTGCCACAAAACCACTCTGTACGTGAATGCAAGGAAGAGACCCATCGCAGGTTATGTCACCTCGATCTGGAACGGGTCATTGAATAGGCCTCCGGGTCCCAAATTGAAAGAAGGAGAAAATCATGGCCAAAGAAGGCTCGGTCGCCCCTAAGGAACGTATCAACGTTACCTTCAAGCCTGCCACCGGCGGTGCTCAGGAAGACATTGAACTGCCGTTGAAACTGTTGGCGATCGGTGATTACACCCACCGCTTGGATGAACGCAAGGTCGAGGATCGCAAGCCGATCGGCATCGACAAAATGACCTTCGACGAAGTGTTGGCCAAGCAAGAGCTGAGCCTGACCCTGAGCGTACCGAATCGTCTCCAGGCAGAGAGCGGCGTTGAGGAGCTGCCTATACAGCTGCGCTTGAACTCGATGAAAGACTTCAATCCGGCGAGCCTGGTCGAGCAAGTACCGGAACTCAGCAAGCTGATGGCGCTGCGCGAGGCGCTGGTGGCACTCAAAGGGCCGTTGGGCAACACGCCGGCATTTCGTAAAGCCATCGAAGGCGTACTCGCCAATGACGACTCCCGCCGCCGAGTACTGGATGAGCTGGGCCTGGACACCACAGCAAAAAGCGCTTGATTTCTTTCAGCCAAGGAAGCCGAAACATGAGTACCCATGCAGTACAGCAGCAGAGCCAGGACAACGCGGACTACAGCATTCTTGAAAGCATCATCGCCCAGACCCGTCTGACTCCGGACGATGAAGCCTATGACATTGCCAGGCGCGGTGTGTCTGCGTTCATCGAAGAGCTGCTCAAGTCGCAAAACAGCGGCGAGCCGGTCAAGAAGGCCATGGTTGACCGAATGATCGCCGAGATCGACGCCAAGCTCAGTCGCCAGGTGGACGAAATCCTCCACCACCCGCAATTCCAGGCGTTGGAATCGGCGTGGCGCGGTTTGCAGTTGCTGGTGGACCGCACCGACTTCCGCGAAAACATCAAGATAGAAATGCTCAATGTGTCCAAGGACGATTTGCTGGACGACTTCGAGGATTCGCCTGAGGTCATGCAGTCGGGCCTGTACAAGCATATCTACACCGCTGAGTACGGCCAGTTCGGTGGGCAACCGGTGGGCGCGGTCATCGCCAACTACTTCATGTCCCCAAGCTCGCCGGACGTGAAATTGATGCAGTACGTGTCCAGTGTCGCCTGCATGTCCCATGCGCCATTCATTGCTGCGGCCGGTCCGAAATTCTTTGGCCTGGAGAGTTTCACGGGACTGCCGGACCTCAAGGACCTGAAAGATCATTTCGAAGGCCCGCAATTCGCCAAGTGGCAGAGCTTTCGTCAATCGGAAGACGCTCGTTATTTCGGCCTGACCGTCCCGCGCTTCCTATTGCGCAACCCATACGATCCGCAAGAGAACCCGGCCAAGTCGTTCGTCTACAAGGAAACCGTTGCCAACAGCCACGAGCACTACCTGTGGGGCAACACGGCGTACGCGTTCGGCACGAGGCTGACCGACAGCTTCGCTAAATTCCGCTGGTGCCCGAATATCGTCGGCCCACAAAGTGGTGGCGCGGTCGAAGACCTGCCATTGCACCACTTCGAAAGCATGGGCGAAATCGAAACCAAGATCCCGACCGAAGTACTGGTGTCCGATCGCCGCGAATACGAATTGGCCGAGGAGGGCTTCATCTCCCTGACCATGCGCAAAGGCAGTGACAATGCCGCGTTCTTCTCCGCCAGCTCCGTGCAGAAATCAAAGTTCTTCGGTAACAGCGCCGAGGACAAGCATGCAGAGCTGAACTACAAGCTCGGCACCCAGTTGCCTTACATGATGATCGTCAATCGCCTGGCTCATTATTTGAAAGTTCTGCAGCGCGAGCAATTGGGGTCCTGGAAAGAACGCACGGACCTGGAGCGTGAGCTCAATAACTGGATCCGCCAGTACGTGGCCGACCAGGAGAACCCAAGTGCCGAAGTCCGTGGCCGTCGTCCGCTGCGTGCCGCGAAGATTGTGGTCAGTGACGTGGAAGGTGAACCGGGTTGGTACCGCGTCGGCCTCAACGTAAGGCCGCACTTTAAGTACATGGGCGCCGATTTCACGCTGTCACTGGTCGGCAAACTGGACAAGGCGTAAGCACCCATGACTTACGGCAGTCTTTTCGAACGACTGGCTGATGATTCTGAAAAGCGCAGGGGTTTGAGCCGCGAGGTTTGCGTTGTCACATCCGTTGCTGCGCATCTGGCCAAGATGCTCAGTACGCGGGCAGGTAGCGTGCAGACACTCGCGGATTATGGACTGCCGGACCTCAATGACATGCGCTTTAGCCTGCACGACGTGGGGAGCCAAGCCCGCAGGGCAATCGAGACCTTCATCAAGGCCTACGAACCACGTTTGCGCGATGTCTGTGTCGTTTTAATGCCGAGCAACGCCGATCAACTTCGCCTGTCCTTGCGCATCGACGCGTTACTGGATGTGGACGGGGTCAGGCGACAGGTCAGCTTTTCCGCGCGCCTGGACGGCAGCGGTCAGGTCAAGGTCAGACAAGGATAGCCACTGATGTCGTTCAATCATTACTACCAGAGCGAACTGACGGCGCTCCGCCAGTTGGGTCGATGTTTCGCCGAGCGCAACCCGGCATTGGCGCCCTTTCTCGGGCAGGCCGGACGGGACCCGGATGTAGAGCGGCTACTGGAGGGGTTTGCATTCCTGACCGGACGGCTGCGCCAGAAGCTAGACGACCAGTTGCCGGAGCTGAGTCATTCGCTGATGCAACTGTTGTGGCCGAACTACATGCGGCCATTGCCGGCCTTCGGCATTTTGCAGTTCGATCCGCTGCAGCGATCTGGGCCCGCGTTTCGGGTCGAGCGCGATACGCCGGTCGAAAGCAAGCCGGTCCAGCAGGTGAGTTGTCGTTTCCTTACCTGTTACCCCACCGACGTCCTCGCGCTTGATCTGACCCAGCTGAGTTATTCGGTAAAAGGGGAGGGGTCGCTGTTGAGCTTGCATCTTCAGATGCGTTGCGACGGTCATTTAGGCGAGCTACAACTGAGCCGCTTACGCCTGCATTTGACTGGCGAACGCTACATCAGCCAGATGCTTTATCTAAGCCTGCTGCGTAATCTTGAAGGTATCGAGCTGATCCCGTTGGACGGCACCGGCGCGGCCCTACGGACGGCAGATGGCAGCCCGACGACGTTCAGGCTCCCCGCTGACCGTGTACAGCCGGTCGGGTTTGCCGAGGAGGAAGCGCTGGTCCCGTACCCGCTGAATACCTTTCGTGGCTATCGCTACCTGCAAGAATATTTCGCTTTCCAGGACAAGTTCCTGTTCGTCGACATCAATGGCCTGGACGTGATCAACACCTTGCCGCATGGCAACATCGAGCAGATGCGAGGCCTGGAGCTGCGCTTCGATATTGGCAAAAGTGGTATCCAGCGAATGCGCCCGACGCTGGATAACATAAAGCTGTACTGCACGCCGATCGTCAATCTGTTCAAGCATGACGCCCACCCGATCCGCCTGGACAGCAAACAAGATGAGTACCTGCTGTTGCCGGCTGAGTACGACCAGGAGCACTGCGGTGTGTTTTCGGTCGAAAGCGTCACTGGCTGGAGTCCCGGAGGCCTGGGTTATCAGGCCTATGTGCCGTTCGAATCCTTCGAGCACGATTCAAGCTTCGATGTGCCCCACAGCCGCCCCTATTACAGCGTTCGCCAGCGGTCTTCCTTGATGCACGACGGTCTGGACACCTGCCTGGGCTTTGGTGTCCGGCACGCTCACCCTCATGAAACCCTGTCGATCGAATTGATGTGCACCAACCGGAACCTGCCGCGCCAGCTCAAGCCCGGGGACATCGATCAACCCAGCGAAAAAAGCCCCGAGGGGCTGAGTTTCCGCAACATCGGTCCGGTCACGCCAAGTTTCGCGCCGCCACTCAACCGCGACTTCCTCTGGAAGTTGATCAGCAATATGTCACTCAACTATCTGTCCCTGGCCGACGTCAATGCGCTCAAGGTGATTCTCGAAACCTACGATTTTCCGCGTTACCACGACGAACAGGCAGAGAAAGTCAGCAAGCGTTTGCTCAATGGACTCAAGTCAATCCGGCACCAGGCTGTCGACCGCTTGCACCGGGGCTTGCCAGTGCGCGGCCTGCGCACTGAACTGACCATCGACCCGCTGGGTTACATCGGCGAGGGCGACCTGTTCGTCTTCGCTTCGGTCCTCAACGAGTTTTTCGCGTTGTATGCCAGCCTCAATTCGTACCACGAGTTGCGGGTGAACAGCACACAAGGAGAGGTGTACCAATGGACACCCCGCATGGGCCAACAGCCGCTTCTATAAACGTGCTGACGCAAGGGATACGCGAGTACTCGTTATTCCAGGCCGTGTTGCTGGTCATTGATCGGCTGCGCGAGGCTCATCCTGGTTTGGACGATGAAGCGCTGTATGACCGATTGGAGTTTCAGGCCAACCCAAGCCTGGGATTCCCGTCCAGCGACATTGATCGTGTGGAGTTTTTTGAAGAGCACGGCCAGGTGCGGGCGCGTCTGCGCTTGAACCTGATCAGCTTGGTGGGTGCGGGTTCGCCGTTGCCGGCGTTCTACGGTGAGCAGGCAGTAGGAGAGGAAAACGGCAATCCAACACGCGACTTTCTGGACGTCTTTCACCATCGTCTCCAACGGCTGATGCTGCCGATCTGGCGCAAGTATCGTTACTGCGCAAGTTTTCAGAGCGGCGCCCGAGATCCGTTTTCCGAACAGTTGTACGCACTGATCGGTTTAGGGGGCGAAGAGATTCGCAAGGCCAGCCAACTGAACTGGAAACGTCTGCTGCCGTACCTGGGCTTGCTGAGCCTGCGTGCCCATTCAGCGGCGCTGATCGAGGCCGTACTGCGTTATTACTTCAAGCACGCCGAACTGAACCTCGAACAGTGCGTCGAGCGGCATGTGGACATCCTTGACGAACAGCTTAATCGCCTGGGGAGCGCCAACAGCCTGCTCGGTCAGGACCTGGTGTTCGGCGAGCGAGTGCGCGACCGCAGCGGCAAGTTTCGGATCCATATCAGCGAGCTGGACTGGCAGCGCTTCCACGAATTCCTGCCCATTGGAAACGGTTACCAGCCGCTGTGTTCGCTGGTGCAATTCACCCTGCGTGATCCCCTCGAATATGACATTCGCCTGGTCCTGCGCCAGCAGGCAATTCGTGAGCTGTGTATCGGTGAACAGAACACTTGCCGCCTGGGATGGACCAGTTGGCTGGGGCATGAGCGCGCTGATGGCGTGGTGACCCTTGGCAGTAAAATTCATTAGGAATGGATGACATGATCAATGTAGACCTTCAGCAACTGATCCAGGCATTGGACGCTGAAACCAGGCGTGACCTGGAGCGTTCGGCCGAGCATTGCGTGGCCCGTGCCGCGGACAAGGTCCTGGTGGAAGACTTGATGCTGAGTCTGCTGGAGCGTCCCCAGGGTCTGCTCGCGCGCGCCTTGCAGGACGCCCAGGTCAGTGCAGGCGAGTTGAGCGCGGCCCTGCAACCGCGGATAGGGCACAGCGCTTCGCGCAACCCGGTATTCGCTCCGGAACTGGTGCAGTGGTTGCAGGATGCGCTGCTGGTGGCCAATCTCGAACTCGGCCGCAGCGACGTCGGACAAGCAGCGTTGCTCCTGGCGTTGCTGCGCAACCCGCTTCGCTACGCCGGGAGTGCCTATTTGGCGCTGCTTAACCGGTTGAACGTTGATCGCCTGAAAGGGTTCGCCTTGTCGCAACAGGCTCAACCGGTTGCCGGCCAGCCCACCACGACGCACGGCTCCCTGCTGTCGCGCTTTACCCATGACCTGACCCGACAGGCCCGTGAAGGCCAACTCGACCCGGTACTCTGTCGCGACAGCGAAATCAGGCAGATGATCGATATCCTCGTTCGTCGCCGCAAAAACAATCCAATCGTCGTCGGTGAAGCAGGGGTGGGTAAGACCGCCATCGTCGAAGGGCTGGCGTTGCGCATCGCCGCCGGGGAGGTTCCGTCGGTGCTTCAAGGCGTTGAATTGCTTTCACTGGATATGGGGCTGCTGCAGGCTGGCGCCAGCATCAAGGGAGAATTCGAGCGTCGTCTCAAGGGGGTGATCGATGAGGTCAAGGCTTCGCCAAAACCCATCATCCTGTTCATCGACGAAGCCCATACCTTGATCGGCGCGGGTAACCACGCCGGGGGCACCGATGCGGCCAACCTGCTCAAGCCTGCCTTGGCCCGGGGCGAGCTGCGTACCATCGCGGCGACCACCTGGGCCGAGTATAAAAAATACTTTGAAAAAGACCCGGCCCTGGCCCGTCGTTTCCAAGCGGTGCAATTGCACGAGCCGACCGTCAGCGAGGCAGTGACCATCCTGCGTGGCCTGGCCCGGGTCTACGAAAACAGTCATGGCGTCTACCTGCGCGATGACGCGGTGGTCACGGCAGCGCAATTGTCGGCCCGCTACCTGGCCGGTCGTCAGTTGCCGGACAAGGCCGTGGATGTGCTCGACACCGCCTGCGCTCGCGTGCGGATCAGCTTGGCCGCGGCCCCACAAAGCCTGGAGCGACTACGTGGCGAGTTGGCCGAAGGCGCGCGCCAACGCCAGGCGCTGCGTCGCGACGCAGAGGCTGGCCTGCCGGTTGATCTTCAGGCTCTGGAGGCGCTGGAGGTACGTCTGGCAGCCATCGAGGACGAGAGTCACACGCTGGAATTCCAATGGACCGAGCAACGTATCCTCGCGGAACGTTTGCTGTCGCTACGTCAGCAATTGGCCAGGGCACGGGAAAGCGCGGTGGATCAAGCCCACGGTATCGAGGCGCTGGAAGCGGCCGTGCATGAAACACACGACTCGCTGGTGGCCGCACAAACCCAGGAGCGCCTGGTCAGCTTTGAAGTTTGCCCACGACTGGTCGCCGAAGTGATCCATGCCTGGACCGGTGTACCGCTGGCGCAACTGGCGCGCGAGCACAATCTGAAGGTGGCCAGTTTCGCCACAGACCTGCGTGCTCGTATTCGTGGCCAGGAACCGGCCGTACAGGCGCTTGATCGCGCGATGCGCGCCGCCGCCGCAGGCTTGAACGAACCCGACGCCCCGGTAGGCGTATTTTTGTTGGTGGGCCCAAGTGGCGTCGGCAAGACTGAAACAGCACATGCCTTGGCCGACCTGCTCTATGGCGGTGAGCGTTTCCTCACAACGATCAACATGACCGAGTTCCAGGAGAAACATACCGTTTCCCGACTGATCGGAGCGCCGCCGGGCTACGTCGGTTTTGGCGAAGGCGGCATGCTCACCGAAGCTGTGCGGCAAAAACCCTATAGCGTGGTGCTGCTCGACGAAGTCGAAAAAGCCGACCCGGATGTGTTGAACCTGTTCTACCAGATCTTCGACAAAGGCCTGGCCAATGATGGGGAAGGGCGGGAGATCGATTTTCGCAACACCCTGATTCTGATGACATCGAACCTGGGCAGTGAGTGTATCGACGAGCTGTGCGAAAACGGCGCACGACCAAGTGCCGAGCGCCTTGAGGAGTCCATTCGCCCGATCCTCAGCAACCATTTCAAGCCAGCGTTGCTGGCCCGCATGCGCGTGGTGCCGTATTACCCGGTCAGCGGGCCTGTGCTGCGTGAACTGGTGGAAATCAAACTCGACCGCCTGGGCCAGCGATTGCGTCGACGTCAGTTGGGCTTCAGTTATTGCGAGCACCTCGTGAGCCACCTGGTCGAGCGCTGCAGTCGCAATGACCGTGGAGCGCGGCTGATTGGTCAATTGCTCGACCAGCACCTGATGCCGCTGGTTGCCGACCGCTTGCTCGCGGCCATGGCCGGCGGCGAACCGCTACGGCATGTACGCGCGGTGCTCAAGGGTGAAGCCAGTGTCGCGTGCGAGTTCTCCTGAAATGGGCGCTCTGTTCAAGAAACTCTCGCAGCCACTGGACTATGCCGAAGCGCTCTTGGCGCAGTTCTCCAACCTCTCGCTTTTGACGGAAGGTGAGGCGTTGGTGGGGAATTTCATCCAGGGTGTGTCTCGGCTCAGCGGTTGTGAGCTGGTGCAGTTATACCTGCTCGACACCACCGGCACACGCCTGAAAATGAACACCGAATGCCTGGAAGGCCAGTTGCATTTTCGTGACCCGCAAAGCCTGCCTTCCGATTACCAGGCTGAACAATTGCTGCAATTCTCCCTGGGCCAGAACCGTGTGGTGTACCTCGGGTCGTTGAGCGACAGCGTTCACGAAACCCGCTTTCTGCCAGCCCGGGCCACACCTTGGCAGTCACTGCTTTGTGTTCCCCTGGTCGACCCGCAGGGTAGCGTCGGTGGCTTGTTGTTGTGTGCCAGTGCTCAGCATCTCGACTTGCATGGCGTCGCTGAGTCCCTGGGGCATCTCGGGGCCTTCGCCCTTGGCCAGATGCATCTGCTGCAGCGTCTGCACCGTCCGGCCGAGACGCCTGTTACCTCAAGCCTGCCGAGCGGCATCAGCTACGGCCTGATCGGCAGGAGCGTGGCCATGCGCAAGACCTGCTCACTGATCAGTAAGGTACTGCACAGCCCCTATACCGTCTTGCTGCGGGGCGAAACCGGTACCGGCAAGGAGGTGGTGGCCCGGGCCCTCCATAACCACGGCCCGCGTCGATCCAAGGCATTTATCGTGCAGAACTGTGCGGCGGTCCCCGAGAATTTGCTGGAGAGTGAGCTTTTCGGCTATCGCAGAGGGGCGTTCACCGGTGCCGATCGAGACCGTGCCGGGCTGTTCGACGTGGCCAACGGCGGCACGCTGTTGCTGGACGAAATTGGCGATATGCCGTTGTCCCTGCAAGCCAAGTTACTGCGAGTGTTGCAGGAGGGCGAAATTCGTCCTTTGGGGTCCAACGACACCCATCACGTCGACGTACGCATTGTTGCCGCGACTCATCGCGACCTTAAGCGATTGATGGAAGAGGGCAAGTTCCGCGAAGACCTGTATTACCGTCTCGCACAGTTTCCGATCCAGCTACCGGCGTTGCGTCATCGCGACGGTGACATCATCGAACTGGCGCGGCATTTTGCCGACAAGGCTTGCACGCTGCTGCAGCGTGATCCGGTGTGTTGGTCAGACGCGGCGCTCGATCACCTGTCGGCCTACGGCTTCCCGGGGAACGTCCGGGAACTCAAGAGCGTCGTGGAAAGGGCTGTGCTCCTGTGCGAGGGCGACGAACTGCTCATCGAGCACTTTGCATTGCACATCGAGACCCCTTCCGAGCGCGGCCGCATCAACCTGCGTGAGCGGATGGAACAGATCGAACGTGGTTTGCTGATCGATTGCTTGCGCGAGAACTCGGGCAACAAGACCCGCGCCGCCCGCGAGCTCGGCCTGCCGCTGCGCACCTTGATCTATCGCCTCGCGCGTCTGAACGTCCAGCGCGGTGATTTCAATGATTGACCCTTCTTTCGCGCTATGGGTAACCGTTCCAGCCCGATCCTTTCATTCTGGAGACTTCTTGATGCCTGTCTTTCCCTGGCGAGCCGTCCTGTCGGCGATTCTCGTGTCATTGGCCCTGGGCGGTTGTAACGCCAATTACAAATTCAACGACAGTGGTTATCGCCCTCTGGGTGATCCGCAGGCGGTCAATCGCGGCAAGTGATGCCAAGGAGCTTTTGATAGATGGAACTTGTTTTTGAAATGCTCAACGCCAGCCAGTTCGTCCCGTCACGGCTGTGCCGGAAGACCTTCGGGCCGACCGGCGGCGTGATCGGGCGGGGCGAGGGCTGCCACTGGCTCATTCCTGACCGCGAGCGCCTGTTGTCCAAGCGTCACGCGCAGGTCAGCTTTCGTGACGGCGCGTTTTTCCTGACCGACACCAGTGGTAATGGTACGACCCATCGCGAAAGCGGCGTGCGCCTGCCCAGGGGCGAGCCGGTACCCATACTGGATGGGAATGCCTACATCATGGGCGATTTCGAGATCCTCGCACGGCTGGTCTCCGGGCCGGCGGACAAGCCTGCCGAAGCGAGCCGCCCGAGGCCGATCGACAGTCTCATTCCCGATGACGCCTTTCTGGAGCTCGATCCGCTGAAGGCGTTGGATCAGCAGGACCGGGCCTTGCTGGACATCGATGAGCTGATAAATCCTGCGACCGTCCCGCCGGACGCCCTTGGACGGCCGGATTATGCGCGTATCGACATGGAAAGCCTGCTCTTGCCGGAGCTGGTTGGAGCGCCAGTCGAACCAGGGCCTGCCCCCATCCCGCCCACCGAAACTATTGGCCACCCCCACGACGGCTTTTGGCAGCGCTTCGGTACGGCCTTGGGCATGGATCTCGAAAGCCTGGACGGCAAGGCCCGCGAAGCCCTGGCGATCAACGCCGCGCTGCTGCTCAAGCAAAGCATTCAGAGTTTGCAACAGAGCCTGCGTATTCACTCGGGGCTGAAAAGCGAACTGCGCCTGGCCCAGACCTATGAAGAACAGGTTCGCTTGATTGCCAGCCTGCAAATCGACCACCACGGATGATGTCCATGCTGCACTGCACGATGCACCTACCCAAGATTTTGATTGCGCTCGCCACGACTCTGCTGCTGGCCGGTTGCACCACGCTGTCGCCCTTTTCGACGATGACCAAGCTCAGCCTCACCCTGACGGCCAATGACCGACTCAACCCTGATCTCAATGGCCGGCCTTCGCCGGTGGTGGTGCGGTTGTTCGAACTCAAGCATCCGGTGGCTTTTGAAAATGCCGATTTCTTCAGCCTTTATGAGCGTCCGAGGGAAACATTGGCCCCTGATCTGGTTGCCAGCGAGGAGTTGGAGCTACGTCCGGGCGAAACCGTCGAGCTCAGGCTCGGTATCACCGGGGATGGCCGTTACGTCGGCCTGCTCGCGGCGTACCGTGACCTGCCACACGCCCGTTGGCGCTATACGCTGCCAGTAGCTGCGGCGCAGTTGACCGAAGCAAGCTTGACCCTCGACCAGGAGGGAATCGCCAACACGCTTGAGCGACTGGCCAAGGTGGCTGGCCGATGAATCACGACAAGGTCATCTGGCAGGAAGGCATGCTGTTGCGCCCCCAACATTTGCAACACAACGATCGCTACTTCGACCACCAATTGAAGGTTCGCACCCGGTTGCTGGCCAGCTACGCCTGGGGCTTCCTGGCGCTTGAGATCGATCTGCAATTCCTCAACATGGGGCAGCTGGTGGTCAGCCAGGCCAGCGGGGTCCTGCCGGATGGCAGCCTGTTCGAACTGGGTGGCAACGCCGAGCCGCTGGCCTTGGAAGTGCCGTCCAATACCCGCAATACCCCGATTTACCTTGCGCTGCCATTGGTGACCGGCAATCACATCGAGTCCCGTCGTCCAGAGCAGTCTGACGTGTTGGCACGCTACACCGTCTACGACGCGCAGGTGAGCGACTCCAATGCCGGAGAGGCCGGAGGGAGCCAAATCAGTTGCGGTCGTCCGGACTTGCGCCTGCTGTTGGGCGAGCAGCAGAGTGATCATGCGTTCGTGAAGCTCAAGCTCTGTGAAGTGCTCGATACCACGGCCGATGGGGTGATCAGGCTCGATCCGAACTTTGTACCGACCTTCATCCAGGCTCGCGCTTCCCACTACTTGCTGTCGTGTCTCAAGGAAATCATCGGCATGCTTGCCCATCGAGGCGACACCCTGGCTGAGCGGATCCGCTCCAATGGCAAGGCCGGTGGTGCGCAAGTCGGCGATTTCATGATGTTGCAACTGATCAACCGCAATGAACTGTTGCTGCGTCATGACCTGGATCTGGAGCAGGTGCACCCCGAAACGCTGTACAGAACGCTACTGGCCCTGCTGGGTGACTTGGCAACGTTCTCCAGTGACAGCAAGCGTCCAACGCTTAGCAACCGCTACCAGCACAGCGACCAAGGCGCATGTTTTCGAAGCCTGATGCAAGCGATTCGCCAGGTCTTGTCGATGGTGCTTGAGCAACACGCTATTGAACTGCCGCTGCAGCCGCGCCAATACGGAATCATCGTCTCGCCGCTGCAGGACCTGTCGCTGCTGGACACCGCTTCATTCGTGCTGGCGGCAAGTGCCCACTGTGACAGCGAAGAGTTGCGCCATCGATTGCCGGCGCACCTCAAGGTCGGTTCGGTGGAGCACATCCGCCAATTGGTCAACCTGCATCTGCCCGGCATCAAGATCAGGCCTTTGCCCGTGGCCCCGCGGCAGATCGCGTTCCATGCCAACAAAACCTATTTCATTCTCGAACCCAACGCCGAAGACCTGGCGCAACTGAAGCGCTCCGCAGGTTTTGCCTTCCATGTCAGCGGTGATTTCGCCGAGCTTGAATTGAATTTTTGGGCCATCAGGAACTGAACCAAATGGATAAGGAACATCTTCAGGATGAAACAACGGTCCTGCTCGACCAACATGGACAACGCCCTGCTTCAGTGCCTTTGACTGACGCAGCCCCGCCGCCGCGTTTCGAACAGTTGCAAGAGCGAATGATCTACGCCGCGCACCTGCCGCAGCCCCAGACGTTCACGGTCAGCCTCAATCCGCTGGTCGCGGCGGCGTCCGGATTGCTGTCGCACATGGTTCAGCTCAAGCACGGTCGCGAACGCGAGGACCTGCACGCCCTTAAAGGGGAACTGAAGCGGAGCCTGGAACAGTTCGAAGCCTGTGCCTTGCAGGGCGGTGTTGAAAGCAGTCAGTTGATCGCCGCGCGTTACGTGTTGTGCACCGCGATTGATGAGGCGATTGTCACCACGCCGTGGGGCCACGGGGGCGGTTGGTCACAGATAAGTTTGCTCAGCACCTTCCACAACGAAACCTTTGGTGGCGAGAAAGTCTTTCAATTGCTTGAGCGCTTATCGAAGAACCCCCTCAAGCACTTGCCCATGCTGGAGTTGTTGTACTTGTGCCTATCCCTGG
Source organism: Pseudomonas sp. SWRI179 (assembly GCF_014268705.1). Classification (NCBI taxonomy): domain Bacteria; kingdom Pseudomonadati; phylum Pseudomonadota; class Gammaproteobacteria; order Pseudomonadales; family Pseudomonadaceae; genus Pseudomonas; species Pseudomonas sp. SWRI179. The sequence continues at coordinate 41,769 of NZ_JABWRA010000025.1, forward strand.
GCTTCGAAGGCAAATACCGGATTCAGACCCGCGGGATGCTCGAACTCGAAAGCCTGCGTGACGCCCTGTATCGGTTGATTCGCCAGACCCGCGGCGACACCCCACGTGAACTGTCACCTCACTGGGAGGGCTTCGGCGGCGCGCGGCGCCGTCCGATGCGCATTGTCCCGACTTGGATGGTCGCGGCTTTCACGCTGGCCTGCCTGGGGGTGATGTACGCGAGTTTCGCCTGGGTATTGGACGAGCAACGCAAAAGCGTATTGCAACCTTATCAACTGTCAGAACCGGTCGTCGCTCAGCCGCTGCCGTAAACAGGGACGTGTCATGAAATCGCTTTTCAGAAAAATCAGTGCCTGGGTGCGCCAGACCTGGGTTTGGACGCTGCTGCTGGTGCTTAGTGTCGCGCTGTTGGTGTGGTTCGCCGGGCCACTTCTGGCCGTCAATGATTACAAGTTCTGGGCGAGCCCGACGGCGCGACTGCTGACGGTTAGCGTGCTTGCGCTGGGCTGGGGCCTTGGCATGGTTTTCGTCAACGGGCGAGCCGGTTCAAGCGCGAATTCCCAACAAAACGCCCCCGATCAGGCTCGAACCCTGCATCAGGCCAGGATTGATGATGAGCGGCGCGAAGTGCGCTCGCGCTTCAAGCAGGCCTTAACCACGTTAAGGTCCTCGAACCTTTATTCCGGCCACGGCGATCTGCCCTGGTATCTGCTGATAGGCCCGCCTGGCAGCGGTAAAACCCATCTGCTGGAGTGCTCGGGTCTGGATTTTTCGTTCGATAGGCTAACGCGAAGCGCCGTCAACAACGGATCCGGTACTCGGCATTGCGATTGGTATTTTGCCGAGCCCGCCGTGCTGGTCGATACCGCCGGACGCTACCTGACCCAGCCGGACAGCGAGCTCGACGGCAGCGGCTGGACTGTATTGCTCGAACTGTTGCGCAAGCGTCGCCGCAGTCGCCCGTTGGGCGGTGTGCTGGTGACCGTGCCGTCCGAGGTCCTGTTGCTGGGCAGCGAGGATGAAGTCACTACACTGGCCCGCCAGGTTCGTGGTCGCCTACAGGAACTGCAACGGCGACTGCGCATCGATGTCCCGATTTACCTGATCCTGAGCAAAGCGGACAGCGTGCCCGGTTTTAACGAGTTCTTTGATTCACTGACTCGCGAGGAAAACGACCAGGTACTGGGCGCGAGTTTCAGCCGGGACGCGCACGGCAGTGACATCACCGTGTTACGTGCTGAGTTCGAGGCACTGCTGCATCGGCTCAACAGCCAAATGATCATGCGCATGCATCAGGAGCGCGATACGTTGCGCCGTAGCCGCATGCTTGATTTCCCCCACCAACTTGGACAACTCGGCACCAGCCTGAGCCTGCTGGCCGAACAGGCATTCAGCGGCAATGTCGGGACGCTGCGTGGTTTCTATCTGACCTGCGCATCGTCGCCGGACCGCTCGGCGGCCCTGACCTCCGAACCTGGCAACGCGGGCGTGGGTGCCAGCCTTACTGGCCGGCGCTCGCGATTCATTCATCACCTGCTCAGTCGGGTGATTTTTCCGGAAGCCGATCTGAGCGACCTCGTTCAGCGTGAACGCCGTCGTATCCATTGGGGGCAGCGGGCGTTGTACCTGGGGGCGCTGACGGTCGTTGGCCTGTGCGGGCTGTTGTGGGCGAGCGGTTTTTCAACCAATCACGAGCGCTTGGACAGCTTGCGTACGCTGGCGCAGCGCTGGGATCGGCAACAATCGACCCCAGCGAGCACCGATGATTGGACCGCGACGCTCGAATCATTGGATATCCGCTTCGAGGCCACTCGGGTTTTCCCACCCTACAATGCGGTGCCGTTGCATGAGCGTGTCGGCCTGTATCAGGGTGAAGCGACCAAGGCTGCGGTGACCGACGCATACGAGCGCGAATTGCAGGCGCAACTATTGCCAAAGATCGCGAGGAAGCTGGAGGAACATGTCCGCAAAAACCGGGATGATCGCGGGCAACTGCTCGATAGCCTGCGCGCGTACTTGATGCTGGGCTTGAAGGAGCGTCGCGATGTCGCCTGGCTCAAGGATCGGGTGGCCAAAGACGGATCGCTTCGTTACCCCGGCAACACGGCGCTGCAAGAGCGTTTGAATGCTCACTTTGCGCGCCTGTTGGAGCTGCCCTTCATTCAGGTGCTCAACGAGCCACTGGTGACCCAGGCCCGGGAGGCCCTTCGCCGTGAGTCCTTGGCTGCCGTCGTGTACAGGATGCTGCATGAACAGGCCAGTCATCTGCCGCCATATCGACTCAACCCACACCTGGGGTCACAAGGGGCGCTGCTGGTCGGCACTGACCGTGAGATTCCCGGTATCTATACCCGACAAGGTTATGAACGCTACTTTTCGGTTCGAGGTGCGACCCTCGTCACCGAACTGCTGCGGGACAACTGGGTGCTGGGAGAGAGTGAGAGTCTTAGTGCTATGGACATGCGGCGCCTGATGGTCGAGCTGGAGCAGCTGTATTTCCGTGACTATGCCGACCACTGGAGCGAAGCGGTCGGCCGAGTCGCGCTCCAGACCATCAGCAATGCGGGCGAGGGCGCCGAGCAACTTGCGGGCCTGACCTCGGCTCATTCGCCGATTCTGCGGCTGCTGGTACAGGTGCGCGAAAACACCCGCTTCCAGACGGTTGCCGAGGCATTCGACGACCTGTCGCCAGCGGCGGGGAAGCAAGGAGCAGCCGATAAGAAACTTGCCGCCGTGGCGGGGAAAGCCGCTGCATCCCTGACCGAACATCTGCCGGACATTGCGCAAAAATCCTTGCGACGGCGTTTCGAACCGCTGCATCGCCTGTTGGATGAGGCGGGTGGGCCCACGGCTGATCTGGTCCAGGCCTTGCGTGCCCTCGATGAGGTGCAATTGCAATTGGCGAACCTGGCCCGGGCCAGTGCGCCGGAACAAGCCGCGTTCGAACTGGCCAGGCACCGCATGGGTGGCCAGCGCGATGGGTTGAGCAACCTGCGCAGTGCCTCTGCTCGCCTGCCGCGACCGGTCAACGGGTGGTTTAACGTACTGGCCGAGGACAGTTGGCGTTTGGTGCTCAACGACGCTTATCGTTACTTGAACCAGCGGTATCAGAGCGAGTTGTACAGCTTTTATGGCAAGGCGATCAACAAGCGGTACCCGTTCAGTGCTCACAGTGCCAGCGACGTTGCGCTCAACGACTTCCGGGCATTCTTCAAGGACCAGGGCATCGTCGATCGATTCTTCAACCACTACATGCAGCCCTTCATCAGCGGCCCCGAAGGAAACTATCGCCTGCGCAGCATCGACGGCCAGAGCTTGCCGATGTCCCGGCTCTACCTGGATCAGATAGCGACCGCGCAGACTATCCGCCGGAGCTTTTTCGCCGACAACCCGAACGAACCGCGAGTGCAGTTCAAGCTTGAACCGTACACGTTGGATCCAGCGGTGAGCCGTGCTGAATTCCGCTTTGGCGACCAGACGCTTGAATACCGCCACGGTCCGATCCTGCCGATGGCGTTTACCTGGCCAAGTGACGCGCAGGATGGTCGAACAGCCTTGGTGTTGGACAAAATGGTCGGACGCGGCATCGGCATAGAGAAAAACACCGGGCCGTGGTCGCTGTTTCGTTTGTTCGACCTGATGCAGAGCGAATACCTGACCGGGCGCGATGTACGCGTGTTGAAGGCGGACTTGGGTGGCCTGCGTGCCAATTATTTGCTGACGAGCCAGCGCACACCGAACCCTTTCGACATGAGCGTGCTGCGCACATTCCGTCTGCCGGCGCAGCTTTGATGCAGGAATCAGCCCTCTGGCGCAGCGCCGCGCGTACACATCCCGGCAAGACCCGGGCACGTAATGAGGATGCCTTTCTCGACTGCCCACAGGGGGGAATGTGGGCTGTCGCTGACGGCATGGGTGGCCATTCGGGCGGTGACATCGCCAGCCAGTTGATCGTGGCCAACCTGACGGAACTGCCAGTCTGTCGGGACTTGGATCAACGTTCCAAAGCGGTGCGTCAATGCCTGCGCTGGACCAATCGGCGGCTGAGCCAGGAGCTTACCGTCACCGACCATCATCCCGGCATTACTGGCAGCACGGTGGTGGTGCTGCTGCTGCAAGGGAACCGCGGCGTGTGCATTTGGGCGGGCGATAGCCGTTGTTACCTGTGGCGCGGCCGACGGTTGTACCAATTGACCAAGGATCACTCATTGCAACAGCAACTGATGGACACGCAACACATCAGCCGCGATGAGGCCGGTGCTCACCCTGCGGCCAAAGCGTTGACCCGCGCAGTGGGCGCCGCGCCAGAACTGAAGTTGGAGGTGTTGGAACTGGATGTTCACCCGGGCGATACGTTCCTGCTGTGCAGCGACGGTCTGTATCAGGGCTTTGGCGCACTGGCCCTTGGCAACGCCTTGAGCCTGACTTCGCCATGTAAGGTCCTGGAGCAGCTTTTCGATGTCGTCTTGCGTGGCCCGGCGCGGGATAACCTGACCGCCGTAGTGATCCGAGCGTGAATGAAGAGGGTGGCCATCCTACGTATTTCGCCTTTGCCAACCCGGTGTCCGCTGTGGCATCAGGTCAGCGTTGCCTCAGCGAAGCGTCGGACCTACTCGCGGGACGCTATCGCCTCGAACGCTTGCTGGGGGCGGGCGGCATGGGTGTTGTTTACCGCGCGCGGGATTTATTGCATGAACAATATGCCGACCCCGATCCGTACCTTGCGTTGAAAATGCTCAGTGGAGCATTCGACGAATCAGCCGATGCGAGTGCGCTGCTCTACAGCGAGTTCGCCCTGATGCGGCGATTGCACCACCCGAATATCTTGCGTCCCTACACCTTCGAAGTGGATGCCGCCCAACGGCGGGCTTTCATCACCATGGAGTTGATGCGCGGGCTGACCCTGGACCAATTGCTGTGCGAACGCCCCCTGGGGCTGCCTTGGCCCGAACTGAAGGCGATCGCCGTGCCGCTGCTCGATGCCCTGGCGTATGCCCATGGACGTGGCGTACTGCACGGCGATATGAAGCCCAGCAACATCCTGTTGAGCGAAGAAGGCCTGCGCCTGTTCGATTTCGGCTTGGGCCTGGCCGAGGAAGGGCCTTCGCAGCACCTGCCGAACCTGAACCGTGAACGCCTCAACGCCTGGACCCCTGGTTACGCGGCGCCTGAACTGCTTGAAGGTGCGCCCCTGTCGGCGAGTGCCGATGTCTATGGTGTGGCTTGCGTGCTGTATGAACTGGCGAGCGGTAAACACCCGTTCCGGCGCTTACCCGCCACTCAGGCTCGCGATGCCCGGCTGGATCGTTCACTCAAGGCACCGCGCAACCTGCCCAGGCATTGCTGGCCGGCGCTGCGAATGGCGTTGGCGTTTGATCCAGGGCAGCGTCGTATTAGTTCGGCTCGATTGCGTGATGCCTTGGGTGGAGTGTCGTCCTGGTGGTGACATTCTCCCTGTGTGCGAGCTTGCTCGCGAAGGCGGCAGCACGGTACGCACCAGGTCTTAAAAGACACTCGGTCCCCGTGGCGAGGGAGCTTGCTCCCGCTCGGCGGCGCAGCCGTCGTAAACCGGCTGATGCGGTGTGTCTGTAGGAATGCGCCGGCCTGTTTTGGGGCGGCTACGCCACCCAGCGGGAGCAAGCTCCCTCGCCACGGGATTTGCGTTTCGGATCAAATCCTGTGGCGTTCGCGCATCGGCATTTCACCCGTTTGTAATGGGGGCCGTGATCGATGCGCTGCAGCGCTCGTCGGCCAACGGCACGTCGCTCCTTGGATGGCTGTCAAAGCTTGTCCAGGCTAGACACCGTTGTGGTGTAGAAGGCCACGCCCGACTTGTCGATGACTTTTATTCTGCCGCCTTCCTCCTTCAGGTCTTTGAGGTACGGACCGAACGCTATTTCGTCGGGCGCGGTTCGCAGGATTTCTTTGTCGAGTACCGGTGTGTCTTTCCTCAAGACCTTGAGGTTCATGAGGAAGCAGTCGATGGTTAACTGGCACTCCAGGGCGCAGACATAGTCCGACCCTTTTATTTTTTTCTGCTTGAAGGTCCACTCGTTTTTATAGTGGTTGCGGCGGAACTCATCCATTGCGTTTTTCAGCAGATCAAGCGGCAAGGCTATGTGCGGGCGGCATGTTTCCAGGCCTTCCAGCAACCGTTGTATAAAGAACTCATTGAGCTCGTTGACCGATGTGCATTTTTTATACTGTTCGGTATCCAGGCTGACATTGACGATGAGCGCGCCGCTGGAGTTTACATAGGGCTCGTTGACGGTTTGGCGGGTGCCGACAAAGCAGATTTTCTTGAAGTTGGGCGTTTCGAATTTCTCTGCACTCAGGTGGCGCTCAAGAAAATTGCAGATCGATCGGCTTTGGTCGCGAAACGGATGAATAATGTCGTCGCTGAATTCGCCCAGGTCGGGGTATAGGTAAATTTCTTTTAAGATCATGATTTTGACGCTCACGCCGCCGGTCTATCTAAGCGGCACAGGTAAGCGGCGGGTTAACGGCCTTAGGCTCTCACGGTCCGTCCAAAGCCCTGGGAAGACTTCGAACTTCAGATCGTCGCGGTTAACGCCAGTATCGAAATAGCGGCACAACCTGTCGCTCAAGTCTTCATCTCCCCACATATTGGTGAGCTCGTATTTCTCAATGACGTCGCGGTTTTTCGAAAGTTTCAGATCTTCTTTCAGTGCGGGCACCAAGCTGTAATCGGCAGCGCAATCTGTGCCGATATCGATCAGGTCGGCGCCACGAAACGGGAAACCACCTTCAAAGTTGACGTGTGGCCTGAGCCAATAACGTTCATGGTCTGACAGGGTCAAGGAGGTTGTGCAGGTTAGTTTTTCCACCGCCAGCCGTTGGGTAACCACTTTTCCTACGAAGCCGCTGAATAAAATCATGCTGTTATCCAGTACGAGGTCGGGCCAGGTGCCGTCCTCGCTTTTCACGTCGTAAAAACGCATGACTGAATGCTTGGTCATTTGACCCAAGGTGTATAAATCGTCTCGCAGTTTGAGGCTGACTAGATCGCCTTCCTTCAAGGTGATGCGCTTGGCCATGGGTTCACTCCATTCCGAATATATTGATGATGCTCACGAGCACCGGCCTGCCCGTGCTCCTCGACCTTTGCTGGCCCCTTTGGCGGCGGCTTTGGCTTTGGCTTTATTTGCCGCTTTGATACGTTTATCCAGCGCCTTGCCTGCCGGCGTCTTGGACAAATGTTTATCCGCCGCCGCCAGGTATTTGTCCCTTCGGGCATTGCCTTTGCCGACTGGATTCTGTGCGTTGGCGGTGCCGTCTTTTCCACCCAGGCCTTCATAAACGCGTTGTTCGAGTCCTCGGGTAGTGTCCTTGCCGTCCTGTCCGTAGGCGGTATGTAGGACTTGAGGTGCCTGGCCCCCAAAGCGATCAAAATTTGATCCATAGCGATAGTTCAGCACGTCTGAACCTACCTGCTTACCTTGCATGCTGGCATAGCCTACATAGGGTTTCCCCGTCGCCTTATCGACGCCCAAGTAGGTGATGTGGGTCGCTGTGGTCGGGCTGCCCGCCAGCCCCCATGCGTCACTCCAGCCCATTGGGTTAGGGCCATACTGATAGAGATTCAGGCCCCCAGCGAGTCCTATGGGGTCCGGCGTAATAAACCGACCGATGTCAGGGTCGTAAAATCTGAAGGTGTTGTAGTGCAACCCGGTTTCCCGGTCCAGGTATTGTCCCTGGAACCTCAGGTTCTGTTCTTCGATGTAGTAAGGCTCGCGAATTTCTTCGGCGGTATTACCCCAAACGTAATAGCTGGCTTGCCAGACGCGGCGCCCGTCCTGTTCGGTCAATTCTTGCGGCAACCCGTTGGGGTCGTTGTGGTAGTACCTGACCTTTTGCAGGGCCCCTATGCCATCAACGCGTGCCAGCGGCTCATAGCTTTCATCTTCGTAGAGGTACAGGCTGGTCTGGCTATTACGGTGCTCCTGAATCAGTTGCAAACCGTCCCAGACAAAGCGAGTGGTGCCTAATGGATAGCCATGGCTGTCTCGCTCGGTTTTTTCAATGCGACGACCTAACGGGTCATAACTCATCGTGACGATGGTTTCGCGGGCGGCGTGCTGGTTGCGTACTTCGATCACTCTGCTTTCAGCGTCGTACTTGAATCGTTGGATCCCTCGACTGGCGCTACGTTTTTCGATCAGCCGACCGAAGCCGTCATACCGATAACGTTTGTCTTGGTAGGTCAGTAATTTGTTATGCACAACCAGGCCGGCACTGGGTTGCGGGCCGTCCAACAGGTTGGCTGCCGCATCATAGGCAAAAGCTTCATGCTGCCCTTGAGCGATGTTTTGGCTGGCGATGATTCGATCGGTGGCGTCGTAGTGAAACAGTTGTCGAGACGTAGCACCGTTTTTTTGTTCGAGGCGGCTTATCAGGTTGTCGCCAGGGTCGAATTCGAAATGTGTTTGCCCCGTTCCAGGCAATGACCGTGGCTGGCTGTTTGGACGTCGAACGCGTGAACGCAAGCGCCCTCCACGATCATATTCAGTCCTGGTATTGATCTGACCCTGGGTGCGAAGGACCTCACGATGCAACCGATCACGCTCGAAGTCGCAGACGACCTGGCCGTCGAGGTTGATCTGGTGCAGGTGGCCGCTGCCGTAATACAGGCGGTTGATCCAGCGGCCATCGGCCAGTTGGGTCTGGATGAGATTGCCGAGTTCGTCGTAGCGATGTTTCAAGCTGCCGGCTGAGCTTTGCTCCTCGAGTGGCTGGCCCACGGCGTCATAGAGGTAAGCCAGCTTCTGTTCGCGGCCCTGGGTATCCCTGAACGTAATTGCGATGAGTCGGTCCAGCGGATCGTAGGTGTATTCGGTGCGGCCATCCTCTGTAATCTTGGCAACCAGACGCCCCACGGCGTCACGCTCCAGACAATGAATAATGGGTTCTTGCGGTGTTTGCGGGACGACACCGAGCCCGTCACCATATTGCGCAGGCAGCGAGGTGACGCGGGTAATGCCGTTGAGTACATCGTAGTCATAACGATGGGCGCTCCCATCAAGATCCGTCTGCTCGACCAGACGATCGTTGGCATCCCAGGCAAACCGATAACGCTCGCCGTTCTCGTTGGTCAGCGCTTGCAGTCGTGCGTAGTGGTCATAGCTGAACTGCACGTTGCGACCGTGGGCATCCGTTCGCTGGTGAATTCGGCCGCGAGGGCTGTACTGATAATGGGTGGTATGGCCAGACGGATTGGTATGCGCCGTCAGTTGCCCGCAGAGATTGCGCTGAAAATGCTCGATGCGACCATCGGGCAACTGGCGGCTGAGCATTCTGCCCATGGTGTCGTAGGTGAAAGTTATCCGTTCGCCAAGCGGATCGGTAATGACCTGTAAATAACCCCGCTGGTCATAACTGAAGCGCGTCGGATAACCCGAGCAATCAACGTGTTCCACTAGTTGGCCGAACGGGTTCCAGCGCAGCTTTTTGCTTTTGCCGGTGGCGTCGATGATTTCCACGACCTGGCCGTGGGCGTCGTAGCGGTAGCGGGTGATGTGGCCCAGCGGGTCGGTTTCCGCTGTGCAGTTGCCGCGCTGATCGTAGCGGTATTTCCAGCTGTGGCCGGCGGCGTTGGTGTCCGCCAGCGGCAGGGCCCAATGTTCGAGCCAGAGGGTGGATTCGCTGCAGCCCAACGGGTCGGTTTCGCTGATCAGGTTGCCGGCGTCGTCGTAGTTGAATTGATACTCGCCGCCCTGCGGATCGGTCGCACTGAGCATCTGGCGCTCATCGTTCCACTCGAACAACCACGTCTGGCCTAGGTTGTCGCTGAACCGGGTGATCTGATGCTGGCTGTTCCACTGCCGGATGCTGACCCGTTGCAGGCTGTCGCTGATGCGGGTGATGCCGGCGGCAAGGTCATAGTCGAACTGGTAGGCGTCGCCTTCGTCGGTCCAGTGCCGGACCACCCGCCATTCCTGGTCGTCGATCAGGGCCCATTCGTAGAAGCAGTGCAGGCCGGTGGGCAACTGGTGCTCGACCATCCGTTGCCCGGCGTCGTAGCGGAAGCGCCGTTGGACCTGGCCGGTGGCATCGCGCACTTCGGCGAGGGTGTTCGCCGCGTCGTAGGCGTAGCTGACCAGCACTTCGCGGGATTGGTCGGGGTAGAGGCGCTCGATGTGGGTGACGCGTTCGCCTTCGCGAATCAGCTCGACTTGCACCAGGTCGAAGGTGTCGCGCAGCCGCACCAGGCGTCCGGCCTCGTCGTAGTCGAGGTGGATGCGGTTGTCGTTGCGGTCACCCAGTTGGCTCAGGCGCAGGTGCGAAGGGTTGGCGGGCGAAGGTTCGAACAGACGGTACAGGCCGTCTTCGCTTTCGATCAGCAATGGCCCATCCACATGGCGGCGCACGGCCAGGCCTTCGCCGGCGCTGAACACCGCGCCGCCCAAGGGAATGGAGCCCATGTCGATGGGCCGGCCTTGTTCGTCGGTGTAGACCAGGGTTTCGCCGCCGTCGGGGTGGGGCAGGATCTCGACTTGGACTTCGTAGGCCACGCTCCAGCCGGCGCCGAACAAGGTATCCCGGCGTTCATCGCGGCTGTTGTACACGCGTTGCCAGTCGATGGGCAGGATGCCGGGCAAGACGAAATCCAGCTCCTCGTCGCCGCCCAGCACTTTGGCCCCGGTGGCGGCATGCACCGGGTTCGATGAACCCATGGCCGCATTGGCCGCTGCGTTCGCCGCGCTGCTGGCGGCCATGGACACCGCGCCGCCCACCAGCATGCACGGCAGCTTGCTGAAGAACTTGCCCTTGCCGCCCTTGAGCATCAGCAACGCCGTGACTGCCAGGCCGACGCCCGGGGTCTTGCCGCTGCGAATCTCGCGCACCACCACCGAACCGCCGCCGATGGTCACGTTGGGCGAGATCAGCCCGGCCGACACCACCGTCGCATCGCAGGTGCTGCGGTCGCCACTGCGCACGGCGGGCTGGCCGTTGATGGTGACCTTTTCCGAGCCTTCGGCCATGAACTGCGGTGGCATCGGTGGGTGCTTGGTGCAGATCACCAGGTCTTCTGGCCGGGTCTCCGTACCGGGGGCCGGCGAGGCGACGGTGGGGCGCCACATCTGCGAAAAGAATTCCCCGGCCATGTCCAGGTAACTGGCTTCGGCTTCTTCTTCCGGCTCGGGCATGTCCAGTTCGGTGCCGGCCGGCGCGACGTGGGACACAACAGCGCCGGCGGCGCGGGCCGAGGGGATGTTGTTGGTAAAGGTATCTTTGGAGCCGGTGAGGATGTTGGCCTGCACCGTGGGCGGAAAGAGGGCGTTGCCGATGCCCTCGCATATATTGCTCAGGCCTTTGTCGGCCCCGGTCTTGCTCATGGCCAGGCCGACAATGGTGCCCACCACCAGGCCCAGGACGAAGCAGCCCAGGCCGCCGGTGACCACGGTGATGCCCGTGGCCGCGACCACGGCGGCGGTCGCCAGGGCGGTGATCGCGATGTTCGCCGCCACTTCCAGGACGCCGCCGAGGATGTCGGCCATCATCGAGGTATGGTTGAGTGCATCGCCCAGGCGGGCGGCCCAGAGCGCGTCAGACATGCAAGTCGCTCAGGTGGACAGGGTGGCTGTGGAGTGTGTGTTCAAGCAATTTGATGCCTTCCATTGCGCCGGTGTCCTTGTGGGTGACGTCATGCTGATTGATGCCATTTCTGGCGCTTGATCCGCTTTGGTTTGAGGCGATTACAGAGCGGGTGCTTTTGTTCCATCTTCAAATTCCCAACCACCGTCAATCCCCTGTGGGAGCGAGCCTGCTCGCGATGGGCCCCGATCAGTCAACCTCATCAGCGTCTGACCCACTGCTTTCGCGAGCAAGCCCGCTCCCACATTTGATCCGGGGTGAGTTCGAATTCCCTGGCCGCCGCTAATCCCCTGTGGGAGCGGGCTTGCTCGCGAAGGCGTCGGTACATCCGGCACCCATATAGCTGACCCATCGCAATCGCGAGCAGGCTCGCTCCCACAGGGATGGTCGTCAGGCCGGGGTATCGAACACCAGCGAACCCTTGATCGTCGCCCAATGCGCCGCTTCGGCATCGCCCAGTTTCTCGGCTTTCACGTAACTCAGGGCCAGCATCTTGCGGGTGCCGGGCAGTACCAGTGCGAGCTGATACTGGAAAACCTTTTCATTGCCCTTGTTGAACTGGCTGCGCAATTCGATGGCTTCGACTTCCTGGTTGGCGCCCACGCGCACGGTGGCGCCCGGCTGGCAGCGCAGTTGCTGGACCTGTTTTTCCAGGCGCTTGAGTTGGTCGTCGAGGTTGCTTTGCAGGGTCTCGCCTTCGGTTAGCAAGCTGCGGCTGACGATCAGGGAGGTGCCCAGTTCAGGAAACTTGAGGATATTGATTGTCGCGTCCAGCAACTCGCTTGGCGGCAGCTGGAGCTGGAATTCGTTGAGGCGATAAGTCATGGCGCTTGAATCTCGAAGTTAGCCCTTGGGGAACGCGGCACTGATGTTGGCGTCGATGCTGCCCTTGACGCCCTGGCCGTCGGGCGTGGCGCCCGGGCCGCCACCGTTGTTCAGGTGCAGCACGCCGCCAGTGTTGAACTCGGCGTCGCCACTGGCGTAAAAGCTGATCTGCACGCCGGTCAGGTTGATCTGGCCGCTGGCGTTGAGCTCCAGGATGCTTTCACCGCACACCAGGCGCAGGTTTTCACCCACCTCGATGACGTAGCTCTGGCTGATGCTGTCGGTCTTGCGCTGGCCCACCGAGAGGATGTCTTGCTGCTTGACGATGCGCAGGCGGTTGTTGCCGATGGTCACCGTTTCGTTGTGGCCGATGCTTTTGTTGCGGTCATGGCCCACCGAATGGCTCTCGTCCACCTCGACCACGATGTCCTGGTTGCGCTCGGCATGGATGTACAACTGCTCGGCGCCTTTCTTGTCTTCCATGCGGATTTCGTTGAAATTCGCCGGCGTGCCGCCCTTGCTCGAACGGCTTTTCATGCCGCTCTGGGTCGCGTTATCTGGCAGGTCATAGGGCACGGTCTGTTCGGCGTTGTAGACGCGGCCGGTGATGATCGGTCGGTCCGGGTCACCCTCAAGGAAGCTCACGATGACTTCCTGGCCGATGCGCGGGATTTGCATCGAGCCCCAGTTTTTCCCGGCCCAGGATTGCGACACCCGAATCCAGCACGAGCTGTTCTCGTTGGACTGGTCGTGACGGTCCCAATAGAAATGCACCTTCACCCGGCCGAACTGATCGGTCCAGATTTCCTCGCCCTTGGGGCCGACTACCAACGCGGTTTGCGGGCCTTTGACGATGGGACGATGAGTAATCGCCAAGGGGCGATAGCTTTGCTGGGCGTCGATGCAGGTCAGGCTGCTTTCGAACTGCGCGGTTGGCGCGCCGCCACCGGTCTCGCCGCTTTCCTGGGAGAGGTAGTAGCGGGCGCCGACGATCAGGTATTCGCGGTTCTGGTCCTGGCGGCTGAAACCGGTGAGGCTGAACAGATGCCCCGAGCCCAGGCCCCGGGCATTGCCCGCCAGTTCGACTTGCTCGTGCAGGGTCTGCAAGGCCTCGATGCGGGTGCGGGCGTAGTGTTCGCCGTCCTCGCTTTGCACATAGGTGCCGGGATAGTCGTAGAGCGGATAGTCGCCGGCAGTGTGCGGACGGGGCATGGCCGAGCGCACGTCGATGCGCGCGCTGGGGCGTTGGAAGTCGTAGTCATTGAGCTCCAGCGAGCCCGGTTGGACTTCCTGGGCCAGGTGCCAATCATGAATATGATCGCGCTCGCGCTGTTGCTCATTCTTGGGGTAGTAGGGCACCGAACCGTAGCCGGGTGCCGTGGTGTGGGCGCCATAGGCATCGGCCAGCACCAACACGTGACGGCCCTGCTCGTGACGGAAGAAATAGTAGATCCCTTCCTGCTCCATCAGCCGGCTGACGAAATCAAAACTGGTCTCGCGATACTGCACGCAGTATTCCCACTCCCGATAGGGGTGGCTCAAGGCGTCTTCGAAATCGGAAAAGCCCAGGTCGCGGAACACCTGCTTGATGATCTGCGGGATGGTGAGGTTCTGGAAAATCCGGCAATCGGAGGTGCGGGTCAGCAGCCAAAGCCACGGGCGCAAGGTGGCCTGGTAGCTGGCGAACTGGCCCTGGTCGACGTTCTGGCTGCAACGGGCGACGATGCCATGGAAGTAGCGCTCGCCACCGCCATCGAGTTGCAGGCTCACGCACATGGGCTTGCCGAGCAACTGGTTGAGGTCGATGGCGTTGTCCAGCGAGTGCAACTGCAACTCGTAGTTGAACAGCCGCCCCAGCTCTTCGCCGCCGCCCATGTCTTTGAGCAGCAGCACCTCAGGTCCGAGGGGGCTGGTAATCTTGGCCAGGCGTGAGGCTTGGTTGAATAACATCAATTATCCCTTGTTGATGCCTTGCATCCTTGTAGGAGCTGTCGAGCAACGCGAGGCTGCGAGACCCTTGAGTCTAAAGCGAAAGATCAAAAGATCGCAGCCTTCGGCAGCTCCTACGGGGCGCTTGATCGCCGGAGTAGTGACGCTGATCGCATAATGTAGTTTGTTACGCGGGGCAGAGGAACCCGGTTCTTGATTGTTCCCAGGCATTACTTGAATATCTGCTCCTTCGCGCGTCACCTCACGTCCATGGAAAGCGATTACTGTGACCTCTTACCGCATTCAAGAAGCCGATCTCGAAATCCCCGATGCCTGGCAGGACCAGAGCATCAATATTTTCAAGCTGCCGGCCGTCGGTCCCGCTAAAGAAGCCAGTTTTGTAATCAGCCGCGATGCTACCCAGGGCGACGCGCCCTTTGCCGAGTACGTGGACCGCCAGCTCAAAAGCGCGGAGCAGCAACTGCCGGGCTTCAAGCTGGTCCAGCGCTGGGACACGGTGCTGCAGGGGCTCACCACCACGTTGCTGGATTACACCTGGCAACGGGAGGGGCGTGAACTGATGTTGCGCCAGGTGTTCATCGAGCGTAAGCCGGCGGTGCTGATCACCACCCTGACCACTACACCGAGCGATTTCCCTTATCACGAGCCGGCCTGGAAGCTGGCGATGCATTCGTTCAAGCCACAGCCGCCGATTGTCTGAGCATCGACACGTCCCACTGAGTACTCATACACATCATGGATGCACAGGCTGCAGCACGTCTGGGTGATGAAATAGCCCACGGGTTCGGGTTGGCCGCGATGGTCGCCGGAGCCGTGGCCGGCGCCTTGATCGGCGCCGCGGTCGTTGCCGCGACGGTGGCCACGGGTGGAGTGGCCCTGGCGATCATGGCCGGCTCGATTGCCGCCGGCGGCTTGTCGATGTTCCAGATCGTCAAAGGCCTTTCCACCATCTTCAACCTGCCCGAGCCCACCACGGGGGCATTGATCATGGGCAGCTTCAACGTCTACATCAACGACCGCAATGCCATGCGGGCGGGCGAAGACACGTCATCTTCCTGCACCGGGTTGCCGATGAACCACCCGATCTGGCCCTTCCCGGTGTTGATCGCCGAAGGCAGCGCCACGGTGTTCATCAACGGCAAGCCGGCGGCGCGCCTGCACAGCAAAATGGTCTGCGGTGCTCACATCAAGACGGGCAGCCCGAATACCTTCATCGGCGGGCCGACGGTGTCGGTGGCGTTTGTCCTGGACCTTGAAGGGTGGATGCATTCCGGGTTGGAAGTGTTGGGGCTATTGGCGGCAGGTGCTGCGTTGGTCATGGCCGCCATGGCGGGTATCGCCGTGCTCGTCGAATTCGTGGTGGTGGGCGGGTTGATCGTGGGGGGCATGGAGCTTCTCGGCGATTTAGGTGACCGCCTGGGGCCTGGCTATCGGGACCTGCTGCAAGGTGTCGCCGGCATGGCCATGCTGGGGCTGAGCCCGAAAATGGCCAAGGCCGCCAAGCCTGCCGAACTGCCGCCGCCCAAGTACAAGCCTGGCGTCACCGAGGCCGATATCCTGGCCATGCCGAAAGGCTCGCGACCCGACGCCGACAAGTACTTGTCACCCCAGTATGTGAAAGAACACTTGGCCCAGTTCGAAAACGGCGCCTCACGCTTCACCACAAAGGCCAACCTGGACAAGTACGGCATCGCCCAGCGCGATGGCACGACATTCCTCATGCCCAAGGCTGAAGCCGATCAATTGGTTGCCAATGCCAAGGGTGACAAGCGGGCGTTGGAGAAGGCGCTGGGGCTGCCAGAAAATACCTTGGAAAGTAGTACGCTGGTTCGGGTCGATATTCCCGCGCCTAAAGACATGAACCTGCGGATTCCGTCAGGTAACGAGGCCGGCGCCAACGAATTCTGGATTCCTGGCGGCAAGCTGCCGACCGGTGCCAGCGAGGCGGTCATCGATGCCGGGGGCATTTCGCCCAAAGACTTCAGTTGGACGCCATTATGATGGTAGAGGTAGGCAAGTTATGAAATTTCAAGATGTTCTGGTCAGTCGCGAGCACATGTTTTCCGTGGGTATCGAACAAGATTCGGGTCGGTTCTACGTGTCCATACCGGTCAGCAATGGCATGGCCGACTACGAGGAATACTACGAAATCAATCAGGCGACCTTCGAGCTGTTCAAGCGTGACCCGGACGCCGCGCTGCCGTTTGTGGCCCGCTGCAAAAAGCGTGAGCTGGATGAGCTGTTGATTGTCGCGCCGGGAACGAATCGCGGCACGGCCATCTGATCGTCGAAAGGGCCTGTGAGGCGGCACTGCTGTTCACGTTGAGGCTGTAGATAGACCCCGTGGCGAGGGAGCTTGCTCCCGCTGGGCTGCGTAGCAGCCCTTTTGGTGAGCGCTTCGCACTCAAGCGGGAGCAAGCTCCCTCGCCACGGGATCATCGTTTACTTAAGTGAGCAGCGTTGCAGCCAGGGGTTGCTCCGGCGGTGAACTTCAGTGTTTGGCCCTTGTTGGGAACAACGCTTTTACTGCCGCATCGATAACACCCTTGATGCCCTTGCCCTTGGCATCCACTTCGCTGGCGCCTCCGGAGTTCAAGTCCAAACGGCCGCCGGTGTCGATGTTGCCATTGCCGCTGGCGTAGATGTTGAAGGCGGTGCCCGAGATGTTGATCTCGCCACTGGCATTGAACTCCAGCACGCTTTTGCCACACACCAGTCGAATCTGCGAGCCCGCTTCCACGAGGTATTGGGTGCTGATGCTGTCGCTCTTAGTGCCGCCGACGAGCAAGGCATCGTTGCGCTGCACGGCCCGCAGTCGGTCTTGGCCAACGCGCACGGTTTCGTTGTGGCCGATGCTTTTATTGCGGTCATGGCCCACCGAATGGCTTTCATCCACCTCGACCACGATGTCCTGGTTGCGCTCGGCATGGATGTACAACTGCTCGGCGCCTTTCTTGTCTTCCATGCGGATTTCGTTGAAATTCGCTGGCGTGCCGCCCTTGCTCGAACGGCTTTTGGTGCCGCTCTGGGTGGCATTGGCGGGCAGCGCATAGGGCACGGTTTGTTCGGCGTTATACACGCGACCGGTGACGATGGGCCGGTCGGGGTCGCCTTCAAGGAAGCTCACGATGACTTCCTGACCAATGCGCGGTATCTGCACCGAGCCCCAATTCTTGCCGGCCCATGCCTGCGACACCCGAATCCAGCACGAGCTGTTTTCATTGGATTGGTCGTGACGGTCCCAATAGAAATGCACCTTCACCCGGCCAAACTGATCGGTCCAGATTTCCTCGCCCTTGGGCCCGACCACCAACGCAGTCTGCGGGCCTTTGACGATGGGACGATGGGTAATCGCCAAGGGGCGATAACTTTGCTGGGCATTGATGCAGGTCAGGCTGCTTTCGAATTGTGCTGAAGGCGCACCGCCCCCGGTCTCGCCGCTTTCCTGGGAGAGGTAATAGCGAGCGCCGACGATCAGGTATTCGCGGTTCTGGTCCTGGCGGCTGAAGCCGGTGAGGCTGAACAAATGCCCCGAACCCAGGCCCCGGGCGTTGCCCGACAACTCGACCTGCTCATGCAAGGTCTGCAAGGCCTCGATGCGCGTGCGGGCGTAGTGTTCGCCGTCGGTGCTTTGCACGTAGGTGCCGGGGTAGTCGTAGAGCGGATAGTCGCCAGCGGTGTGCGGACGGGGCATGGCCGCACGCACATCAATGTGTGCACTCGGGCGCTGGAAGTCGTAGTCGTTGAGCTCCAACGAACCCGGTTGGACTTCCTGGGCCAGGTGCCAATCATGAATATGATCGCGCTCGCGCTGCTGCTCATTCTTCGGATAGTAGGGCACCGAAGCGTAGCCGGGTGCAGGTGCGTGGGCGCCATAAGCGTCGGCCATCACCAGTACATGACGGCCCTGCTCATGGCGGAAGAAGTAGTAAATGCCTTCCTGTTCCATCAAGCGGCTGACGAAATCAAAACTGGTCTCGCGGTACTGCACGCAGTATTCCCACTCGCGATAAGGCCGGCTCAGGGCGTCTTCGAAATCGGAAAAGCCCAGGTCGCGGAACACCTGCTTGATGATCTGCGGGATGGTGAGGTTCTGGAAAATTCGGCAATCGGAAGTGCGGGTCAGCAGCCACAGCCACGGGCGCAAGGTGGCCTGGTAGCTGGCGAACTGGCCCTGGTCGACGTTCTGGCTGCAACGGGCGACGATGCCATGGAAGTAGCGCTCGCCACCACCGTCGAGCTGCAGGCTCACGCACATGGGCTTGCCGAGCAGTTGATTGAGGTCGATGGCGTTGTCCAGCGAATGCAACTGCAACTCGTAGTTGAACAGCCGCCCCAGCTCTTCACCGCCGCCCATGTCCTTGAGCAGCAGAACCTCGGGTCCGAGGGGGCTGGTGATCTTGGCCAGGCGGGTGGCTTGGTTGAATAACATCGAGGGTCTCGTGCAGGTTGAATAGCTAAAGGAGCGCAATCCCCCAATGTGGGAGCGGGCTTGCTCGCGAAGGCGGTGTGTCAGCCAACATCAATGTCGCTGACAGATTGCATTCGCGAGCAAGCCCGCTCCCACAGGGGATAGAGGTGTTCCTAACAGTCAAGCCGCGTCGCTGAAATCGTACTTCAGTTCGTTGTCCACGGCGCTGATACGCACCCCGGCCAGGGCCTTGCCTTCGAGCATGCGGGTCAGGAACTCGCGGCTCATATCCGGCAGCAGGCTGTTGGTCAGGATGGTGTCGATCATGCGCCCGCCGCTTTCGGTTTCGGTGCAGCGCGAGACGATCAGATCGATCACCGCGTCGTCGTAGTCGAAGGCGACTTTGTGGGTGCTCTCTACGCGCTTCTTGATGCGGTTGAGTTGCAGGCGGGTGATGGCCTTGAGCATCTCATCGCTGAGCGGGTAGTACGGGATCGTCACCAGGCGGCCGAGCAAGGCCGGCGGGAAAATCTCCAGCAGTGGCTGGCGCAGGGCCTTGGCGATTTCTTCCGGCTCGGGCACGTTCTGTGGGTCCTTGCAGACCTGGGCGATCAGCTCGGTGCCGGCGTTGGTGGTCAGCAGGATCAAGGTGTTCTTGAAGTCGATAACGCGGCCTTCGCCGTCCTCCATCACACCTTTGTCGAACACCTGGAAGAAGATCTCATGCACGTCCGGGTGGGCTTTTTCCACCTCGTCCAGCAGCACCACGCTGTACGGTTTGCGCCGCACGGCTTCGGTCAGCACACCGCCTTCGCCGTAGCCGATGTAGCCCGGTGGCGCGCCCTTGAGGGTGGACACGGTGTGGGCTTCCTGGAACTCGCTCATGTTGATGGTGATGACGTTCTGCTCGCCGCCATACATGGCTTCGGCCAGGGCCAGGGCGGTTTCGGTCTTGCCCACGCCGGAGGTGCCGGCGAGCATGAACACGCCAATCGGCTTGCTCGGGTTGTCGAGGCCGGCGCGGGAGGTCTGGATGCGCTTGGCGATCATCTGCAAGGCATGGTCCTGGCCGATGATGCGTTTTTTCAGGTGCTGGTCGAGGTTGAGCACGGTTTCCAGTTCGTTGCGGGCCATGCGGCCCACCGGGATACCGGTCCAGTCGGCGACCACCGAGGCCACTGCCTGGTAATCCACGGTCGGCAGGATCAACGGGGTTTCGCCTTGCAGGGCGGTCAGGCGCTGTTGCAGGTCCACCAGTTTCTCGCGCAGTTGGTGGCTTTCGTTGTCAGAAGCTTCGCTGTTGTCTTCGCTGTCCACCACGCCGACGCGTTCGCGCAGGGTAGCGCGAGTTTCCAGCAGTTCGTCCACCAGGGTCTTCTCTTCGGCCCAGCGGCTTTCCAGCTCGGCCAGGCGCTCGCGCTCGGCGCTCAGCAGGCTTTCGCTGTGGGTCTGGCGGGTGCCGATGACCACGCCAATCGCGTGCTCACGGGCGATGATTTGCAGCTCGGTTTCCAGCGCTTCGATGCGCCGCCGGCTGTCGTCCACTTCGGCCGGCACGGCGTGCAGGCTGATGGCGACGCGGGCGCAGGCGGTGTCCAGCAGGCTCACGGATTTGTCCGGCAACTGGCGCGCGGGAATGTAGCGGTGGGACAGCTTGACCGAGGCTTCCAGGGCTTCGTCGAGGATCTGCACCTGGTGGTGTTTTTCCATGGTCGAGGCCACGCCGCGCATCATCAGCAAGGCCTTGTCTTCCGACGGCTCGGCCACTTGCACCACCTGGAAACGACGGGTCAGGGCCGGGTCTTTTTCGATGTGCTTCTTGTACTCGGCCCAGGTCGTGGCGGCTACGGTGCGCAAGGTGCCACGGGCCAGTGCCGGTTTGAGCAGGTTGGCCGCGTCGCCCGTGCCGGCGGCGCCACCGGCACCCACCAGGGTGTGGGCTTCGTCGATGAACAGAATGATCGGCTTGGGCGAGGCCTGGACGTCTTCGATGACTTGGCGCAGGCGCTGTTCGAATTCACCTTTCATGCTCGCGCCGGCCTGTAACAGGCCCACGTCGAGGCTGCGCAATTCCACGTCCTTGAGGGCCGGCGGCACGTCGCCGGCGACGATGCGCAGGGCGAAGCCTTCGACCACGGCGGTCTTGCCCACGCCGGCTTCGCCGGTGAGGATCGGGTTGTTCTGTCGGCGGCGCATGAGGATGTCCACCAGTTGGCGGATCTCTTCGTCACGGCCGACGATCGGGTCGAGCTTGCCGCTGCGGGCCTGCTCGGTGAGGTCGACGGTGAAGCGCTTGAGGGCTTCCTGCTTGCCCATGGCGGCCGGGGCCATGGCGCCGCTGGCTTCCCCCGGCACGGCGCCGGCATTGAAACCGTCGCTGGCGGTCAGGGCGTTTTCCGGCGAGTCGCCGACGTATTCGTCAAAGCGCTCGCTCAGGGCTTCGACCTTGACCTTGTCGAACTCCGACGACAGGCCCAGCAGCGCGTGGCGCAGGCTTGGCGTCTTGAGGATGCCCAGCACCAGGTAACCGGTGCGCACCTGGCTTTCGCCGAACATCAGGCTGCCATAGACCCAGCCGCGTTCCACGGCTTCTTCCACGTGGGACGAAAGGTCGGTGATCGACGTCGAACCCCGTGGCAAACGGTCCAATGCCTCGGTGAGGTCGCGGGCCAGGCGCGCCGGCTCGATGTTGAACTGGCGGATGATGCGGTGCAGGTCCGAGTCCTGCAGCTGCAGCAACTGGTGAAACCAGTGGGCCAGTTCCACGTAAGGGTTACCGCGCAACTTGCAGAACACGGTGGCGGCTTCGATGGCTTTGTAGGCCACGCTGTTGAGTTTGCCGAACAACGCGGCGCGACTGATTTCACCCATGCTCATGGCTCCTTGAGGTCTGTGAGGTGTTGGCCTGTTCGGCGTAATGCCGGGCCAGTATTAAATCGTTGGCATCTTTTTCAGGACGTCCCAGCCAGGTGTTGAAGCCCAGGCGGAAACGGCCATTGAGTTGTAGCGCGGGCACTTCGGGCTGTTCCAGGACCAGGTTCAGGTCCCAATCCAACTCGTGGCCCAGGTATTCGGCGACCCAGGCCACCAGCTCGTTGAACGGTTGGCTGCCGGGCAGCATGCCCATGTAGTCAACGAGCTTGAGTGGCCCCAGGCGAATGCGGAATTTGTGCTGGCGGTCCCACACGAAGCGGCCCAGGCAAAAGTCCACGCCCAGTTGGTGAGCGCTGACCCCGACGCGGCTGCGCTCCGGCAGTTCCAGCCATTGGCCGACGTACTCTTCGATTTCCACCAGCAGGCCGAAGTACTCGCTGAGGATCGCTTTCAAGCCGTCCGGGTAGCGGGTCTGCGCCGACAGGT
The DNA here is from genome assembly GCF_014268705.1 of Pseudomonas sp. SWRI179. NCBI lineage: Bacteria > Pseudomonadati > Pseudomonadota > Gammaproteobacteria > Pseudomonadales > Pseudomonadaceae > Pseudomonas > Pseudomonas sp. SWRI179. The sequence goes on from NZ_JABWRA010000025.1 coordinate 63,931, forward strand.
GGCCGCTGTAGTGCAGCTTCGCCGTGTCGGGGATCAGCCCTTGGTTGAGCAGGCTCGGCATGCCCCGACCGCTGAGGGCCGCCAGCCGCGCCGACCAATAGTCATCGTTGGGGCGGTCATGGCTGACCGTCGGCCGCGCTTCGGCCCAGGCCCGGTAGAACAGGCTGAGCAGGCGATGGTGGAACACATCGAGAAAGCGCTTGCTGGTGCTGTCGCCATTGTTGCGCTGGCGCTCGCGCACGTATTCGGTGATGTGCAGCGGCATCGGGCCGTTGGGGCCGCCGAGGCCGAAGAAGAACTGCTCCAGGCGCGCCGGCGTACCGTCGCCGCCCGGTTGCACCGAGGCGAGGGTGGCCGGGGCGAAGGTGCAGTCGGCCTGTTGCCCGAGGCGCAACGGGTCATCGGCCAGGCGCAGGGAATGGCCCAGGCGCGGCAGCTCGGGGGATTCGCACTCGATGCGCCGCAACGCCTGGAAGAAGTCGTATTCCCAGGGTTCCTGGTGCATCGCCTCCAGGGTACTCACAGGGTCGGACGACGTCCGGGCTTGGCTTTCCATCGCATGATCTCGCCGCGTTCGGTGGTACGGATCACCGTCTCGGTAAAACTGTTGATCGACACGTAGCGTGCCAGGAAGCGCTCGAACACCGCACCGAGCAGGAACACCCCGGTGCCGCGAAACGCGTTTTCATCGAATTCCAGGGTGATCTCCAGGCCTCGACCGAACACGATCGGGCCGGGCATCGGCAAGCGCCGGGTGCAGGCCTTGCTGCTGACTTCCCGCAGACCTTCGATCTGCAATTGCAGGGCCGCGTCGTTGCTGTCGCCGTACAGGCGCAGCAATTCGCGCAGGGCCGCGGCGCCTTGGCCTTGCTCGCTCAACGACAAGTAGTTCAGCGACAACTGGCTGATCAGCCGCCAGGCCTTGGCGTCGTGGGCATGGCTGGCCCGTGGTCGACTGGGTCCGGCCACGCAGCGCACGGCGCCCACCGGGGCACTGTCGGCGAGGGTGAAGTCAGTCTTGCCGTTGCCCACGCTCATGAACAGCGGCAGGTCGCGGTTGGTGCACAGCGCGGTCACGCCGAGTTGGCGCAGGTCATGGCGGTAGGGCGCTTGCTGGCTGTCCACCAGGCTGACGAAGGTTTCGCTGCCGATGTAGGTCGAGCGCGGGCCGTTGCGTCGTTGGTCGCTGGACAACACGCGCGGTTCGCGCCGTACGGTGTAGTAGGCCTGGTCGCGGCCATAACGGGACGGATCGCGCACGGCGTAGAACGGCAGGAACGGTTGCTCCGGCCCGGTGCCGTGGCCAGTGAGGCCACTCAAGGAATGCACTTCGAAATCCATCGGCCGGGTGCGGTCGGCGATCACGTGGTGTTCGTTGACCCGTTCCGACAAGTGGATGCGATCCAGGCGCTTGGGAAACAGGTTGATGGCCGGGGTGCAGAACGGTAGGAACTGCGAAGCGCCGACGCTGCCTTCCAGGCTCGGATCGTGACGGTCGAACAACACGATCAGCTCCAGTTCCTGGCCGTCGCAGCGTTTGACCGCGCGGCTCAACTGGGTGAAGTCGACAAACAGGAAACGGTGGGGCAGGGCGAAGTATTCCTGCAGCAGGCGATAGCCCTGGAAGGCCCGCGACACCACCGGCAACGCGGCGTCGGCGTCGTCGAAACCGCGCGAGCGCAACGCATCCTGGGGCAGCCGCTCCACCCAGTCGCCGCCCGGCTTGCGGGCGAACACCGCGCAGGCATTGCCCAGCAGTTGTTCATAGAGGCGGAAAGGCTGCTCATCGGCGCCGCTCAAGTACAGCGGCAGGTTGTCCAGGGCCAGGCTGTTGAACGGCAGTTCGGCGCCGGTGCGCAGGGTCAGGCGCAGGCCGGCCTTGGCCTTCGGTTCACTGGCGGCCAGGCGCCCGAGCACGGCGGACGGATTGCCGAAATACTCGGCCTGGCTGACCTGCAACGGCCACAACGTCACCGCGTGGGCGGTGCGGTACTCACAGCAGGTCTGGGTTTCGCGACCCAGGGCGGCGCGCAGGACGGTGTCGCGAGGCAGCGGGAAACCACTGCTCAGCGAGCCTTCGTCCGGGTCGGCCTGCATTTGCACCACGGTCATCGACGGCGTCGGCGCCAGGTAATGCGGGTAGGCGATTTCCAGCAGGTTGTGGGTGAAGGTCGGGTACTCGGCGTCGAGCTTGAGCTGAACCCGGGCCGTCAGGTAGGCGAAGCCTTCGAGCAGGCGCTCGACATACGGGTCGGCGCAGTCCATGCCGGCCAAGGTCAGCCGACTGGCGATCTTGGGATATTCCTTGGCGAACTCCGCCGCGCTTTCGCGCACATGGTGCAGTTCCTGGTTGTACAGCTCCAGCAGGCGCGGGTTCATGGGCGTCTCCGCTGGTCGGCGTTGACCACGCGCACATGGCCGGTTTCCAGGTCCAGGTCGGTCTGCAGCATCAGCCGCAGCGGCACCGGCTGGGCCCAGAGGTCGCCTTCGATCTCGAAACTCAACGCGTTATGGTTCATCTCGGCCGTCGCCCGGGCCCGCACTCGCAGGGTGTGGCGCAGGATGCGCGGTTCGAAGGTGGCAATGGCCTGGTGGATCAAGGTTTCCAGGGCCGAGACATCGACGTTCGACGCGCTGTTGCCGGCCAGGGCCGGCAACCCGAAATTCACCACCGAAGTGCCTGCCGGGGTGTGCAGCGTGGCATCGGCGTCGAGCAATGACGTGGTGTTGAGCAGCCACGCCAGGTCACGCAGCACCGAGGCCTTCAATTGGGTCAGGGAGAGCACGCGCTTGTCGGCGCTTTCCTTGGGGTTGGTCGGATCGTCGTCGGTCAACCGGTCCAATAGGGAGGGTTGGAGGCGATCGCGAGTGGCGATTTCGGTTACCACGTGAAAAGGCCCGTGTAATCCTTCTGGTCACCTGTGCCAGTCATGCAGCTGGCAGTACGAGCGATTATCGAGGGTTCGAGTTGTCCATTGATCTGGCGTATGGCGCGATACTCGGAGCGACACTCCTGATTGTTATGGGGGCCAGCAGATACATGGACAACGATGACAATAGGCACCTCGCCGAAGGTCTCGACGTGGGGTTTGCCTTGTCGATCGACCCTGAACTGGCAGGGCCAGGCCAAGTCGAGTGGCATCAGGGTCTGGTCGGGTTTGCGCAGCGCGCAGCGCGCCTGGTCGTTCGCCAGCTTCAGCGTTTGCCCGTCCATCGAGACAACCTGCTCCACCGCTAGGGAGGGCGTTGCCGAGGGGGATTGCTCCTGGGCACAGGCGGTCAGGCTGGTCAACAGGCAGCCGACCCATATCGCGCAATGGGCCTTGATCATACGAGCTCCCAGAACCAGATCGCTCGGGCTCGATAGGCCGGGTCGTCATAACCTAGGGTCAGGCCACGGTTCCAGAGGTCGATATGATCGCCGGTGCGACCTTCCGCGGCTTCTCCCACTTGCTGGAAACAATCCTTGAAGAAAATCAGGCCAGTCTTGTCTTGCAGCTTGCGCCGGTCCGCGGCCGTTCCGCCAAGGATCAACGGGCGGCCCAGATGATGTTTCCACAACCAGTTTGCCAATGACTCGGCCCCACGAGCATGCCCATGGGCACATTTGGGTTCGGTGTAGGTGGACTTGTTGACCTTGATGGTCAGTTCAGTATTGAGCGTGATGCTCATGCGAATCGCGCATTGGTTTGCCCAATGGCCGTCGCAAGGTTTCGCGTCGGGATAGGTCACCAGCAAATCGGAATACGCTTTCCACAAATTGACAAACGAAGGCTTGGCCATGACTCAGATACCACGTGGGAAAGGATTGGATTCGAGCAAGCACCAAACACCCCCGGCGCGTGGCACCGGGGGCGTGTTCGATTACACCTTGATGTTCTGACGGATGTTCCAGCCGAACTTGACCGGACCGCCTTCCTTGGTGCCGTCGGCTTTCTGTGGCTGGTAGTCCACCAGCACCTTGGCGAAGTTCAGGGTGACGTTTTCGGTCAGGCGATCATCGCTGCCCGAGCCGCCAGTGCTCAGGGACGTGACCAGCACTTCTTCCAGGTTGATGATCATGTACTCGACCTGGCTTTCACCGCCGGCCTTGCGCACGGTCAGCTTGACCTTGTCGATGTGCTTGCCGCTGGCGCAGTGCATCATCAGGTTCGGCGACGCCTTGTCGACGTACTTGGTCAGGGACAGGTCCTGGACGTTGACCTTGCCCGCACCACCGCCGCTGCCCACGTGCATGTTGCCGGACTGGGACATGCCCCAGCTCCAGTTCAGGACATCGATCTCGTCCTTGTGGGCCTTGTCCATGGACTCGCCCTTGATGTCGCCAATCTTGATGAAAATATCAACAGCCATGTTTTCTCCCTGTGTGGTCTTTACCACATTGTTTGGTTGACGCTGACCTTGCGAAATTACTTTGAATGTCAGTCAAGACACCGAACCTGTGGGAGCGGGCTTGCTCGCGAATGCGGTGGATCATCCAACATCGCAGCCGACTGACCGGACGCCTTCGCGAGCAAGCCCGCTCCCACACAGGAGCGAGCCCTTTCCAACTAAACCTCTGTTTACGCGCCCTTGGCCGAAGGCAGTTTCGATACCAGTCGCAGCGACACGGTCAGCCCTTCGAGCTGGTAGTGCGGGCGCAGGTAGAACTTGGAGTTGTAGTACCCCGGGTTGCCTTCAACTTCTTCGACGATCACTTCAGCGGCAGCCAATGGATGCTGGGCCTTGGTGGTCTCGGTGGAGTGCGCCGGGTCACCGTCGACGTAGTTGAGGATCCAGTCCTGCAACCAGCGCTGCATCTCGTCCTTCTCTTTGAAGGAACCGATCTTGTCGCGCACGATGCACTTGAGGTAATGGGCGAAACGGCAGGTGGCGAACAGGTACGGCAGGCGCGCGGCCAGGTTGGCGTTGGCGGTGGCGTCCGGGTCGTCGTATTCGGCCGGTTTCTGCAGCGACTGGGCGCCGATGAAGGCCGCGAAGTCGGTGTTTTTCTTGTGCAGCAGCGGCATGAAACCGTTCTTCGCCAGTTCCGCTTCACGGCGGTCCGAGATGGCGATTTCGGTCGGGCACTTCATGTCCACGCCACCGTCGTCGGTCGGGAAGGTGTGGGCTGGCAGGTTTTCCACTTCGCCGCCGGACTCCACGCCACGGATGCGCGAGCACCAGCCGAAGTGTTTGAACGAACGGTTGATGTTCACCGCCATCGCGTAGGCAGCGTTGGCCCAGGTGTACTTGGAGCTGTCGGCGCCGTCGGTGTTTTCTTCAAAGGCGAAGGCTTCCACCGGGTCGGTCTTGGCGCCGTACGGCAGGCGCGCCAGGAAGCGCGGCATGGTCAGGCCGATGTAGCGCGAGTCTTCCGATTCACGCAGCGAGCGCCAGCCGGCGTATTCCGGAGTGGTGAAGATCTTGGTCAGGTCGCGCGGATTCGACAGTTCCTGCCACGAGCCCATGCCCATCACGGTCGGCGAAGCCGCAGCGATGAATGGGGAGTGCATGGCCGCGCAGACTTTCGACAGTTCGCCCAGCAGTTCCACGTCCGGTGGCGACTGGTCGAAGTAGTAGTCGCCCACCAGGCAGCCGTAAGGTTCGCCGCCGAACTGGCCGTACTCTTCTTCGTACATCTTCTTGAAGAGCGGGCTCTGGTCCCACGCGGTGCCCTTGAATTTCTTCAGGGTCTTGTGCAGGTCTGGCTTGGAGATGTTGAGCACGCGGATCTTGAGCTGCTCATCGGTCTCGGTGTTGTTGACCAGGTAGTGCAGGCCACGCCAGGCGCTTTCCAGTTGCTGGAAGTCCGGGTGATGGATGACCTGGTTGACCTGGGCGGTGAGCTTGGCGTCGATGGCGGCGATGATCGATTCGATCGACTTGATGGCGTCGTTGGACACCAGGTCGGTCTGCGCCAGGGCCTGCTCGGCCAGGGTGCGCACGGCCGTTTCAACGGCTTCGCGGGCACGCTCGGTCTTGGGCTTGAATTCTTGCAGCAGCAGGGACGCAAACTCGCTGGTTTCTTGGGTGGCGCCCAGGTTCTGCACGCCTTCGCGGGCGGTATTGTCAGTCATGATCATTGGTCCTGTGCTGGCTTCGGCGCGCTCGCCAGGGCCTGCAACAGCGCTGGGTCCTTGATCGCCTTCATGATGATTTCTTCGGCACCGGTCTTGCCGTCCATGTAGGTCAGCAGGTTGGCCAATTGGGTGCGCGCTTCGAGCAGCTTGTTCAGCGAGTCGACCTTGCGGGCGACGGCCGCCGGGCTGAAGTCGTCCATGCTTTCGAACGTCAGGTCCAGGCTCAGGTTGCCTTCGCCGGTCAGTTCGTTAGGCACATGGAACGCCACGCGCGGCTGCATGGCCTTGAGGCGCGAGTCGAAGTTGTCGACGTCGATCTCGAGGAACTTGCGGTCGGCCACCGGTGCCAGAGGCTCGGCGGGCTTGCCGGCGAGGTCGGCCATGACGCCCATGACGAAGGGCAACTGGACCTTTTTCTCGGCGCCGTAGAGCTCGACGTCGTACTCGATCTGCACTCGAGGCGCGCGGTTGCGCGCGATGAATTTCTGAGAACTTTGCTTCGCCACGTTGCTGCTCCTGGTCGCTTGAGCGACGGTGTTGGCGTCATCGGGGGTGCCGGTGACGTGACTGCGTGATCCGCTCGCTTTTTATTCGCTGTCTGGGCCGCGCAGGTTTTCAAATTGACTCATGCCGTCGGGAATCAGGTTGCGCACGATGGCCGCGAAGTCGGCGTGCACCAGATTCTTGGCCCGGTTCAACAGCACCGGCAGCGGGCTGGAGGGCTCATGACGGGTGTAGTAAGCGAGAATCCGGTCCAGGCTGCGCAGCACGTCGTCGCGGTTGTTGATGTCGCCGCTAACGGTGCTGGTGCTGTTATTGGTGTTGCGCGGTGCACTTGTGACACCTGCATGTTCGGTGGGCGCTGCGCTGTCGTCGCTGACGGGCTCGGCTTGGGCGCTGTCGCCGCTCTGCGGGGCGAACTGACCGAGAATCTGCAGGGCCATTTTCAACGGTTGCTTCAACGGGCCCAGGTCCACGCCTTGGGCGGAACCGACCTGGTCGCTGACCTGCTGCTCGATGGCTTCGGCGGCGCTGCGCGCTTCCAGCAGGGCGGCACGGGTGATCTCCAACTGCTCGGGATCGCTGTCGAGCAGGGCCCCTGCGAGCTGTTCGGCGCCGAGGTTTTCATCCGGGAAACTTTGCAGGCCGCTGGCATTGGCGGCGGCGCGCAGGCTGACGGCACCGAAGGTGCGCGAACGGGTCAGGATGCTCTCGCGCAGCAGGCGGATGGTGACATCGGACGTCAGGCCGGCGAGGGCATTGATGCGCACGGTGGGGTCGTTGTCGTCATCGGCGTCCAGGCGCGGATGCAGTTCGGCCCAGTATTGCTTGAGCAGCTCGCTGATCAGCGTCAGCACACGGGCCATGCCCGGCAGGCCTTCGAGGGCCAGGGAGCTTTGCATCAGGTAATGGGTGATGCGCAGGTCTTTGCTGCGCGCAAGCAAGTCCAGGCTCTGCTGCTGGATGCTGCGCCATTCAGGGGGTTCGGCAGGCAGGATCGAATCGCCCATGCTGCGCTCGGGTTGGCCCCGGGAATCGCGCTCCAGGCGCAGGAAATCCGCGTCATATTCCAGGTCTTCACCGCACGGCGAAGTCGCGGAAACGGCGGCGAGCAGCAAAGGCACATCCACTTGGATCGATCTCCCTATCACCCGCTTGAAGAAGTCGGGCAGTTCACACGCAAGTTTCGGATGAAACTCCACATGTTCCTTGACGGTAATGGCCCTTTAGATCTGCGATGATTTTAAAGTGCCATCATGTATATTCAAGAAGTTGTGCATTTTTGGTGTAGTACTTATCGCTTGTCAAGGTAAGCTATTTCGCCTGTGTATGCCCTATGTAACAGTTGTGATGCGCTTAACAGCCTGCCCGACCCACCGGTCGAAGCGGCAACTGACGTGGGGTTTTTGTCACGCAAGCCGGTTATGATCAGCAATCATGCTGGCAAAAAGCCGTTCCCACGGTTGTTGGCAAGGTTGCCGGCGGGTCGTCAGGGCCTCAAACCCTCACTCCCGCCCGCGCGCGAAGTATTCAGCAAGGAGGCAAGATGCCGCTGTGTTTGACTATCACTAGTTATCACAAAATTACCCCAGGCCAGTGTTCTGAAAAGTCCATGGACCAGGGGGTGATGGCAATTGGCCGCAATTCCGATAATGACTGGGTATTACCAGACCCTGAGCGTCTGGTGTCCGGTAAACATTGCGTTATCCAATACAAAGACGGGCGTTATTACTTGACCGATAACAGCACCAATGGTGTGGAATTGGTCAAGGCCGGCGTGCGCCTGCGCAAGGGCAACAGCGAACCCCTGCAAGACGGCGAAGTGATCCGCATCGGTGATTATGAAATCCAGGCTCGCGTGGATTTCAGCCTGCCGGTCACCGACAGCAACCCGTTCGCCGAGTCCCCCAGCAGCTTCGAGGCCTTGATGGGGCAACAGAGCGCGCCGGTATATTCGCCGTCGCCGATCCCCGGACCATCGCCGGTCCAGGTACCTGCGCATTTCCAGGGTGTGTCGGCCATGGACACCCTGCCGGACCTGTTCGATTTCTTGGCGCCGAGCAGCGTCCCGCCGGCCACCCAGCCTGACCATGTCCCGGCCGAGCAACACAATTTCCGCCCACCGACACCGATTGCCCAGCCGAGCCCGCCGCCGGTGATCGAGCCGGTGATAGCGCCGTCCGCCTCGGTGATACCCGACGACTGGGACCCGTTCAGCGACAAGCCTGCGCCGGTGGCGGTTGCGCCGCTGCCCGTGGCCCCGCCGCCGGTGCCGTTACCGCCGGTGGTCGAGCCAGTCGCGACGCCTGTTGCGCAGCCGCCGCTCGCCGACATCTTTGCTGACATCATTGCACCGCCGCCGGCCCCCGTGCCTGAAGCGTCGGTCACCCGCGTCGAGCCCCCGGTCGCACCGCCCGTTTCGCCTGTTGCGCCGGTTACCCCGGTGGCTCCAGTGACTCCGACTGCTCCGGCCGAGTCTGCCCAGCCCGACTTGCTGCAAGCCTTCCTGCGCGGTGCCGGGCTGGACCAGTTGCGCCTGGACAAGGCCAACGCCGAAGCGCAGATGGAAAATATCGGGCGCAGTTATCGCTTGATGGTCGAAGGCCTGATCGATGTCCTGCGCGCCCGCAGCAGCCTCAAGGGTGAGTTCCGCATCCAGCAGACGATGATCCAGCCGGTGGAAAACAACCCGCTGAAGTTCGCCCCCAATGTCGATGAAGCCCTGCTGTTGCTGTTGCGCCACGGCAACCAGGCGTTCATGGCCCCGGACGCGGCGGTGCGGGACAGTTTCGATGACTTGCGCGCCCACCAGTTGGCGGTGATGGCCGGTGTGGAGGCGGCCATCAAGCATTTGCTGGGGCGCTTCGAGCCGTCGCAACTGGAAGAGCGCATGGCCAAGCCCGGCGGACTGTCGGGTATTTTCAGCGGCTCGCGACAGGCCCAGTACTGGCAGCAGTTCACCGAGCTCTACAGCAACATTTCCCGGGAAGCCCAGGAGGATTTCCAGGACCTGTTCGGTCGCGAGTTCAGTCGCGCCTACGAAGAACACAGCACACGACAGCGACGCCGTTAAGCGCCGCCGCCTTATAACAAGACTGATCAAGACAACAACGGATAGCTCAAACGTCATTGAGGACGCAGGATGATTCCCAGGTTTTTACTCGCAGTTGCCACCGCGCTTCTGCTGACGGCGTGCGCCAAGGATGCGGCCAACCCCCAGCCCGAAGAAGCTGAGGCCGACACCGCCGCCATCGAGCTGCATTTCCATGCCATTGCCGGTCTCAACCCCGGCGCCACCGGCCAGCCGGCCCCGGTCCGGGTGCGCATTTTCGAACTGAAAAATGCCGCGACCTTCGGCCGCTCCGATTATTTCGCCCTGGCCGAACGGGCCCAGGCCACGCTGGGCGCCGACCTGATCGACCAGGACGAGGTGCTGATCCAGCCCGGCCAGCAATTGAGCCTGCAACGCGACCTCGACCCGGCCACGCGGCACATCGGAATACTGGTGGGCTATCGCGAGCTGGACCAGTCGCTGTGGCGCACGGTGATGAATGTCCCGGCGCGCGAATACACCGAATACCAGATCAGCCTCGATGTGCGCGCCGTGCGCAGCGCCGTCGTCGTTCCCCCATCCAGCCCTGCCCAATAAGCAATCGGAGCCCCCATGTCCTGGAACAATCGCGTGGTCTGGTCGGAAGGCATGTTCATTGGAACGCAGCACTTCCAACAGCATGACCGTTACCTGGAAAACCTCATCGACGCCCGCAGCCGCCCGTTGTCGGCCGGCGCCTGGGGTTTTTCCGAATTGCTGATCGACCAGGGCCTGCTGGCCCAGGGCAAGCTGGCGATCATTTCGGCGCGCGGCCTGTTGCCGGACGGTACGCCGTTCAATATTCCCCAGGATGACCTGGCGCCAACCCCGCTGAACGTCGATGACAACCTGCGCGATGGCCTGGTGTACCTGGCGTTGCCACTCAAGCGTGCCGGTGCCCGCGACACCGTGGATGAAGGCGAAGACCTCGGCGCTGCGCGGTATGTGAGCCAGGTCTGCGAAGTGCGCGACGACAACGCACCGTTCGAAAACCGCGCGCCGGTGGCCCTCGGCTCCCGGGCGCTGCGGTTGTTGACCGAACAGGATGGCATCGGCGACTACGCCGCCATCGGCGTGGTGCGCATCAAGGAAAAACGCGCCGACCGTGCGCTGGTGCTCGACGACGCCTACATTCCGCCGCTGCTGGATGTCATCGCCTCCAAACCGTTGGCGGCGTTTCGCAGCGAATTGCTGGGCCTGCTGCATCAACGCGGCGAAGCGTTGGCCGGGCGGGTGGTGGCGTCCGGTGCCGGTGGCGCCTCGGAAATTGCCGACTTCATGCTGTTGCAACTGGTCAACCGCGCCCAGCCGCTGATCCAGCACCTGAGCCAGTTGAGCCCGCTGCACCCCGAGCGCTTCTATAGCGAATTGGTGAGCCTGGCCGGGGAGTTCTCCACGTTCACCGCCTCCGGGCGACGACCGCAACAGTACCCGCCTTACCAGCACGATGACTTGGCGCTCAGCTACGCGCCAGTGATGCAGGCCCTGCGCGAAGCCCTGTCGATGCTGATCGACAGCAAGGCGACGCCGATTCCGATTGTCGAAAAAGCCTACGGCATCCACGTGGCGATGCTGGCCGACAAGACCCTGCTCGACAGCGCCAGTTTCATCCTGGTGGTGCGCGCCGACGTGCCGGCCGAAACCCTGCGCAGCCGCTTCGGCCAGCAGAGCAAGGTCGGTTCGGTGGAGCACATCCGTGACCTGGTCAATCTGCAATTGCCGGGCATCGGCCTGTTGCCGTTGCCGGTGGCGCCACGGCAGTTGCCGTACCACGCCGGTTCCACCTACTACGAACTCGACCGGGGCAGCGATCACTGGCAGCAGTTGAGCAACTCCGGCGGCTTTGCGTTCCACATCGCCGGCCAGTTCCCAGGGCTGAACCTGGCGTTCTGGGCGATCCGAGGATAATTCGCGATGAGCAACGACGATCGTACCCAGTTCATGCCGACGCCCGGTGGCCGTGGCGCCGATCCATTTCGCCCGGACCCTGGCCGGCCCCAGCCTGCGCCGGCGTCCGCGCCGCTGTCGATGCCGGCCGCGCCGGTCCTGACCGGTAAGGCCGAGGGCCTCAACCCGCTGGAAAGCGCCGCCGGCCCGTTGCTGGCCTTGCTGACGCGCCTGCGCAACACCATCGCCCACCCGGCGCCGGCCAGTTTGCGTGCGCAACTGCTGGCCTACCTGCGCCAATTCGAAGAGCGCGCCGAGGCCGCCGGCGTGGTGCGCAACGATGTGTTGCTGGCCCGCTACGCCTTGTGCACCGCCTTGGACGAAGCGGTGTTGAGCACCCCATGGGGCGGCACCAGCGACTGGGGCAAGCAAAGCCTGCTGATCACCGTGCACAACGAAGCCTGGGGCGGCGAGAAGGTGTTCCAGTTGCTGGAGCATTGCCTGCAAAGCCCCCGCGAGCGCCTGTATCTGCTGGAGCTTTTGTACCTGTGCATGTGCCTCGGTTTCGAAGGGCGTTACCGGGTAATGAACGACGGTCGCAGCCAACTGGAAGCGTTGCGTGAGCGCACCAGCGCGGTGATCCGCAGCGCCCGGGGCGACTATGAGCGCGAGCTGTCGCCGCACTGGCGTGGGGTCACCGTGGCCCGCGATCGCCTGGCGCAATTCATGCCGCCATGGATCGCCGTGGCCATTGGCGTGGCCCTGCTGTTGGCCCTGCTGTTCGGCCTGCGCATGAAACTGGCCTCCGATGCCGAGCCGGTGTTCAAGAACATTCATTTCCTCGGTGAGATCCCGGTGCAGACCATCGACCGTCCCGTGGTGCAGCCGAAAGTGATCGAGCGCCCACGCCTGGCCGGCTTCCTCGCCGACGAAATCCGCGCCAACCGCATTGCGGTGGAAGATGCCGTCGACCGCTCGGTGGTGACCATCCGTGGCGATGAACTGTTCGCCTCGGGCAGCGCCAGCATCAAGGACGATTTCCAGCCATTGATGCTGCGCATCGCCGATGCGGTGCGCAAGGTCAAGGGCCAGGTCCTGGTCACCGGCCACAGCGACAATCGGCCGATCGCCACCCTCCGGTTCCCGTCCAACTGGGCGTTGTCCGAAGCGCGGGCGCAATCGGTGCTGCAAATTCTCTCGGCCAAGACCGGCCAGCCCGAGCGCTTCAGCGCCGAGGGCCGCAGCGACACCGAGCCGCTGGCGTCCAACGCCACCACAGAGGGGCGTGCGCGCAATCGTCGGGTTGAAATCACAGTATTGGCGGAGGGGGTCGAGTGAAGGCGTTTTTCAGTTTTATGACCCGCTGGGTCATCCCATTGCTGGGGCTGATCGCCCTGAGCCTGATCATCTGGTTCGTCGGCCCACTGCTCGATTGGCTGGTGCCCGAAGGCCGGCGCTGGGCCTTGATCATTCTGGTGTTCGCGGTGTGGATCGCCTATCGGGTGTTCCGCATCATCCAGGCCCGCCGTCAGGCCGCCGAAGTGATGCGCAGCCTGGCCGCGCAAACCCCGCCGGACCCGACCAGCATCGCCACCGCCGAAGAACTCGAAACCCTGCGCCAGCGCATGGACGAAGCCTTGGCCCTGCTCAAGAAAGCCAAGCTGGGCGGCGACGAGCGCCGTAACCTCTACGAGCTGCCGTGGTACGTGATCATCGGCCCGCCGGGTTCGGGCAAGACCACCGCCCTGGTCAACTCCGGGCTGCATTTCCCGCTGGCCGCGCAATTGGGCGCCGGTGCCGTGCGCGGTGTCGGCGGTACGCGCAATTGCGATTGGTGGTTCACCGACCAGGCGGTCCTGCTCGACACCGCCGGCCGCTACACCACCCAGGACAGCGACGCGACCATCGACAAGGCCGCGTGGCTGGGCTTCCTCGGCCTGCTGAAAAAACAACGGGCCCGACGTCCGATTGACGGGGCGTTCATCGCCATCAGCCTGTCCGACCTGCTGCTGGGCAGCGACGCCGAGCGCGCCGCCCACGCCGCGGCGATTCGCTTGCGGATCCAGGAGTTGTACACCCAACTGGGCGTGCGCTTCCCGATCTACCTGATGCTCACCAAGCTCGACCTCGTGCCGGGGTTCATGGAGTATTTCGACACCCTGAGCAAGGAAGAGCGCGCCCAGGTCTGGGGCATGACCTTCGCCCTGGACGATGGCAAGAGCAACGACAGCCCGCTGGCGCACCTGCAAAGCGAATTCACCGGCCTTGAGCAGCGCCTCAACGACCGCCTGGTGGAGCGCCTGCAACAAGAGCGTGACCCGGCGCGGCGTGACCTGATCTACGGCTTCCCGCAGCAGTTCGGCGCCTTGAAGGATTGCCTGCAAAGCTTCCTCGAGGGCGTGTTCAAACCCAACGCCTTCGAAGAGCGGGTGTTGCTGCGCGGTGTGTATTTCACCAGCGGCACCCAGGAAGGCAGCCCGATCGATCGCCTGATCGGCTCCATGGCCCAAAGCATGAACCTGGACCGCCAGCACCTGGCGCGCCAGACCGGCACCGGGCGCAGCTACTTCATCGAAAAACTCTTCACCGCCGTGGCCTTCGCCGAGCGTGGGCTGGTGGGCGTCGATCCGAAAGTCGAGCGGCGACGCAAGTGGATCGCCCGCGGTGTGCTGGCTTCCACGGTGGTGTTGGTGTTGGTGGTCAGCACGTTGTGGTGGGTCAGCTACCGCGCCAACCAGGCCTACATCGCCCAGGTCGATCAGAAGGTCGCGCCATTGGGCCAGACCGTGCAGAACCTCAGCCCGGCACAACGGGATGTACTCGCGGTGTTGCCGCTGCTCAACGCGGTGAAGCACCTGGCCGACGACGCCCCGAGCTGGGCCGAAGGCCTGGGCCTGTACCAAGGCGACATGCTTGAAGCCGAGTCCGGCAGCGTCTATCGCAAGCTGCTGATCGCGGTGTTCGCGCCACGCCTGCTAACGCGCATCGAAGAGCAACTGCACAGCGGTGGCAATTCGGATTTCCTCTATGAAGGCTTGAAGGCCTACCTGATGCTTGCCGACACCGAGCATTACGACGCCGACTTCATCAAGGCCTGGATCGCCCTGGATTGGGATCGCAGCCTGCCACGGGATTTGCCGGCCGAGCAGCGCCAGGCCCTGACCGGGCATTTGCAGGCGCTGTTCGAACGGCGTCCGCCCCTCGCGCGCCTTGACCCGCGCCTGGTCGAAGACCTGCGCCGCCAGTTGCAGCAATTGCCGGTGGCCCAGCGGGTTTATGACCGGATCAAGCGCCAGAAACTGCCCGAAGGCATCCCGGACTTCCGCATCAACGAAGCCGCCGGGCGTGACGCAGCGCTGGTGTTCAGCCGCAAGAGCGGCAAGCCATTGGGCGAACCCTTGAGCGGGTTCTTCACCGTCAAGGGCTACCGCCAGGGTTTCTTGCTCAGCAGCCTGAGCCAGACCGGCACCCTGGCCGAAGAGCAATGGGTGCTGGGCCACGAAGAGGCCGACCAGCAGAACGTCGCCAGCCTGGCCGCCGACGTGCGTCGCCTGTACTTCCAGGATTATCTGCGCCAATGGGACGCCTTGCTGGCCGACATCGACTTCGTGCCGATCACCAGCGTGGCCCAGGCCGCCGATGTGCTGCGGGTGATTTCCGGCCCGACCTCGCCGTTGAAAAAACTGCTGGTGGCGGTGGCGAAGGAAACCGACCTGCAACAGGACGAACGCCTGCTGGCCGCCCAAGGTGCGCCGGTAGAAGGCGGTGTGGACAAACTCAAGGAACGCCTGGGCAGCTTGCTCGGCCAGGAGCAGGCGACGCAAAACGCACCGGCGCAAAGCGATGACCCGATCACCGCGCACTTCGCCGAGCTCAACAGCATCGTCAGCAAAAGCGAAGGCGAGCCGGCGGCTATCGACGGCCTGCTGGCGGACATGAACGCCCTGTACGTGCAGGTCAGCGCCATGGTCGGTGCCAGCGGCGACGCCTTGCTCGGCGAAGCCAAGAACCAGGCCTCGGCCGCCGCCACCCGCGTCAGCCTCAACGCAGAACGCCAGCCGCCGCTGGTGCAGGGCCTGGTCAAGTCGGTGGTCAACTCCACCACCAACAGCATGATGGGCGGGGTGCGCAACCAACTGAACGCCGCCTGGACCAGCGAAGTGGTGAACATCTATCGCCAATCCCTGGCCGGGCGCTATCCGATGTCGCCAGGCAGCGCGCGGGACGCGACCCTGGATGACTTCGGTCAGTTCTTCGGCGTCGGCGGGGTGATGGACAACTACTTCCGCAAGTACCTGCAACCCTACGTCGACACCTCGACCCCGACCTGGCGCTGGCAACCGGGCGCGGCGCAGAAGCTCGGCATCGCCCCTGGCGTGCTGCAGACCTTCCAGCGCGCGGCGACCATCCGCGATGCGTTCTTCCGTTCCGGCGGCACGCAGCCGATGGTGCGTTTCGAGCTCAAGCCGGTGGCGATGGACTCGACCATCACCCAGTTCCTGCTCGACCTCGACGGCCAGCAACTGAGCTACGACCACGGCCCAAGCCGCCCGACCGCCATGCAGTGGCCGAACCCGGGCAGCATCGGCGTGGTGCGGATCTCGATCATGCCGCCGTCGTCCAACGGTCGCTCCGGCATCACCCTGGATGGGCCGTGGGCCTGGTTCCGGCTGCTGGAGCAATCGGACCTGACCGCCGGCAACTCGCCGGACCGCTTCAACCTGCGGCTGCGGGTCGACGGCGCCAGCGCCTCTTATGAGCTGCGGGCCAACAGCGCCTTCAACCCATTCAAGAGCCGGGTGCTCAGCGGCTTCAGCCTGCCGGAGCGGCTATGAGTACACCGGGCTTCTATGGAAAGTTGGCCAGCCGCGGCGATTTCGTCAGCCGTGGCTTGCCCCAGAGTTTTATCGGCCCGTGGGATTCGTGGCTGGCGGCGGGTTTGCTCGCCAGCCAGACCAGCCTCGGCGAGCGCTGGCTGGACGCCTATCTGGTCAGCCCGCTGTGGCGCTTCATGGTCGCGCCGGGGGTGTGTGGCCCGGACGCCGCTGTTGGGGTGGTGATGCCGAGCATCGATCGGGTCGGTCGTTATTTTCCGCTGACCATTGCCGTGCTGCTGGAGCCTGACGCGGACCCGGCCTCGGTGGTGGGCGGCGCGGACGAGTGGTTCGAGCGGGTCGAGAACCTGTTGTTGAGTACGTTGAGCGTCGAGGCCAGTTTCGAGGCGTTCAACGAACAACTGGAAACCCTCGGCAGCCCGATGTACCTGCCGCGCACGCCGAGCAGCCGTTTCGCCAGCCTGCATCGCTTCGATGCCAGCGACCCGCAGCGGCGCATGAGCGCCCTGGCCGAGGCGGCCTGTGAAGGTGTGAGCCTGTGGTGGGGCCAGGGATCGGAGCGCATTGCCCCGGGTTTGATGCGCTGCCGGGGATTGCCGGCGGCGGCTGATTTTGCGCAATTTTTGCTCGGCCAAGAAGGTGTTGTGTAGATGCGTCCAAGTGCCGGAAAAGCAATCAAGTCTGCAAGCAAGAGCCATGTCGGGATGGTCCGCCAAGTCAATGAAGACGCCTGCCTGGACCTGCCGGAAAACGGCCTCTGGGTCGTGGCCGACGGCATGGGCGGGCACGCGGCGGGCGACTACGTCAGCAGCCTGATCGTCGACAGCCTGCGCGGCATTGCCGTGGGGCGTTCGCTGGACGAATACGTCGCGGCGCTGCAAAGCGACCTGCTGCGGGTCAACGCCGCCGTGCGTGAAGAAACCGCCAACCGTGGCGTGACGATGATGGGCAGCACCGTGGTGGTGCTGGCCGTCCGCGACTTGCGTGGCATGTGCCTGTGGGCCGGTGACAGCCGTTTGTATCGCCTGCGCGACGGCGTGCTCGAAGGCGTCTCCCGGGACCACAGCTATGTCCAGGACTTGCAGGACAGCGGCCTGCTCAGCGAAGCCGAGGCGCGCGTGCATCCACGGGCCAACATCGTCACGCGGGCCATCGGCGTCGAGGCGCAACTGAACGTGGCGCTGACCGAACTGCTGCTGGTGCCTGGCGACAGCTACTTGTTGTGCAGCGACGGGCTGACCAAGACCGTCGAGGACGATGAAATCCGTGAAGTGTTGAGCCACGACGAGCCCGGCGAAATCGCCAGCAGCCTGGTGTCCCTGGGCCTGATGCGCGGCGCGCCGGACAACATCACCGTGGTGGTCGTGAAGGTGCCGTCATGAGCTTGACCTTGAACATTGTCATCCCCGGCTACGACATCGAAGGGCCGATCGGCGAAGGTGCGATGGCCAGCGTGTACCTGGCGACCCAGCGTTCGCTGGAGCGCAAGGTGGCGTTGAAAGTCATGGCCGCCGCCCTGGCCGCCGACCCGACTTTCTGCGAGCGTTTCCTGCGCGAAGGCAAGACCCTGGCGCGCTTGTCGCATCCGCACACCGTCACCATCCATGACATCGGCAACGTCGGTGAGCTGTATTACATGGCGATGGAATACCTGCCCAACGGCACGCTCAAGGAACGCATCGCCGCGGGCCTGACGCCGGAGCAGGGCCTGACCTACATTCGCCAGATCGCTTCGGCATTGGGTTATGCCCACGGTTTGGGCCTGGTCCACCGTGACGTCAAGCCGGCCAACATCCTGTTCCGCGCCGATGGCACGGCGGTGCTCTCGGACTTCGGCATCGCCAAGTCCCTCGACGACCGCACCCAGTTCACCCAGGCTGGCTTTGCTGTGGGTACGCCCAGCTACATGAGCCCGGAACAGGCCCGTGGGCAAGACATCGACGGTCGCGCCGACCTGTATGCCCTGGGCGTGGTGCTCTACGAAATCCTCGTCGGCAAACTGCCGTACACCGGCAACGACGCACTCTCCACGGCCCTGGCGCACCTGACCGAGCCGTTGCCGGAGTTACCGGTGCATCACGGCCGTTACCAGGACGTGTTGCGCAAGTTGCTGGCGAAGGACCCGGCGGAGCGTTTCCCGGACGCGGCGGCGTTGCTGCGGGCGTTGGATAACCTGCCTGAGGCATTGGCGGAAGCGACGCTGATCCGGCCGTTGTCGTTTGAACTGCCGGTCACGCCGCCTGCGGTGGATGACTTGGCGGGCTTGACGCCCATGTCCATCGATATTCCGAGCGGCCCGGCTTATTCCCCTCCGCCGTCACAACCGCAGTCCAAACCCGTTCCGCCGCCGATAAAACCGACGGTTCAATCCTCGGTGTCGGAGCAGCGCAAGGGGCCGGTGTTCGCCCTGGCCGCCGTTGCGGTCGCCGTGGCGCTGGCGTTGGGTGGCGCGGGTTATTGGTGGTTGGCCGGTGACGATGGCAAGGACGTGAAGACGCCCGTGGCCACGAACACCTCGGTCAAGCCACCGGAAGTGAAGCCGCCGAAGGCCCCGGAAGTGCCAGCGGTCAAACCACCCGTCATCCCTGCGGCTCAGCCCCCTGTGACGACCGAGGCCGATGGCGGCCAGCGTCCGCTCTTGATGGCCGGCAAGAAAACCCTGTTCCAGCGCGTGCTCAGCAAGCCGGGGGCGAAACTCGCCGAGGCGCCGGGCGCCGCACCGGGCAAGGCGCTGCCAGCGTTCTCCGTGCTGTACGTTTACCAGCGCAAGGACGTGGATGGCAGCGCCTGGGTGCGCGTCGGCGCGGCGACTGACGGGCGTAGCGACGGCTGGTTGCCCGCCGCCCAGGTCAGCGACTGGAAGCAGAGCCTGGTGCTCAAGTTCACTGAACGTTCCGGCCGTGCGCCGGTGATGTTCCTGCGTCAGCCCGGCGAGGTGGAAAAGCTCCTGGCTAACCCTTCGGCGGCCAAGAACGTGCTGCTCAAGGCCCAGCAGAGCCCCCAGGAAGATCAACAAGTGCTGGCCCTGGAACCGGCCGCCAGCGCCGTGCCGCAGAGCCAGTTCTATCTGTTGCCGATCTTCGATTCCCGCGAGAGCCTCGATGAGAACGGCCAGCCGGTGCAGTTGCTGAATGTGGCGTCCATCGATCCGGGCAACACGCCCAGGGCTTCGAACAACAACACGCCGATCACCACTGCCAACGCCGATGCATTCCGCACCGCCGTAGTGCTGGTGGTGGACACCACCGTGTCGATGCAGCCCTACATCGACCAGGTGCGCGATGTGGTCCATCAACTGCAAACCCGCATCGCCGAGCGCGGCGAGTTGGACAGTGTCAGTTTCGGCATGGTGGGTTTCCGCAGTAGCATCCAGAAAACCCCGGGCCTGGAATACGTCGCCAAGACCTTGATCACCCTCGAACAGGGCCGCGACCCGCAACGCTTCATGGAGCTGGCACGGCAGGTCAAGGCCTCCACGGTGTCGAGCCATTCGTTCAACGAAGATGCGTTCGCCGGGGTCATGGAAGCCGTCGAGGGCATGGACTGGTCCGGTTACGGCGGGCGCTTGATCCTGTTGGTCACCGACGCCGGCGCCCTGCGCAAGAACGACCCGTTTGCCGCCACGCAAATGAACGAGGCCGAAGTGCGCCAGGCGGCGCTGGGCAAGCAGATCAAGATCTACGCCCTGCACCTGCTCAGCGACGCCGGCAAGAAAACCCATGCCGGCGCCCAGAGCCAATACTGGACCCTGACCGCCGACGCCAACCCGCAGATCGGCGACCTGTACATTCCGGTGCCCGGCGCGGATGTGCGCAAATTCGGCGAGCGGGTCGACGAGATCGGTTCGGTGTTCGCCGACTTGGTGCACCAGGTGCGCAGCAACAAGCCGCAAAGCGTGCCGCTGCTCAGCGCCGCGCCGAGCCTGGCCGACAAATCGGCCGCGGTCGGCTACGCGATGCACATGGACTTTTTGGGACGCAAATCCGCCAGCCAGGCGCCGCAACTGGTCAGCGCCTGGACCGCCGACCGCGACCTGACCAACCCGGCGCTGCCGGCGTTCCAGGTCTGCGTGATGCTGACCAAGCTGCAACTCAACGACCTGCAACAGTCGCTGAAACTGATCGTCGACGCGGCCCGCAAGACCCAGAGCTCGCCCAAGGATTTCTTCCAGGAAATCGCCAGCGCCAGTGCCTACATGAGCCGCGACCCGTCGGCCCTGCGCAAGGGGGGCAACCTCGCCGATGGCGGGATTCTTGGCGAGTACCTGGAAGGGCTGCCGTACCGCAGCAAGTCGCTGAACATGACCCAGGACCTGTGGCTGTCCTTGAGCGTGGCCGAGCAGGAAGATTTCATCGACGAGCTGGATTCGAAAATCCGCCTCTACGAAACCTTCCACAACGACCTCGCCAACTGGGTGCGCTTCGGCGACGCCGAGCCGGGCGACGCCTTGTACCGCGTTCCGTTGTCGACGCTGCCGTGATGCTGACCCTGAACGCCGTGCACAAAAGCCGGGGCGCCGGCAGCCAGCGCTACAGCCTGGTGATTCCACGGCTGCATTTGCGCGGCGGTGAACAACTGGCGGTGGTCGGCCCCAGCGGCTGTGGCAAGAGCACCTTGTTGGATATGTTGGCGCTGGTGTTGGCGCCGGATCAGGCCGGGCAGTTCGATTTCACGCCCGCCGACACGCCGCTGGACATCGCCAAATTGTGGCGTGCGTCGCAACAGGGCACCTTGGCCGAGCTGCGCAGCCGTTACCTGGGTTATGTTCTGCAAACCGGCGGCCTGCTGGGTTTTTTGGATGTGCGTGGCAACATCGCGTTGTCGCGCAAATTGCTGGGCTTGAAGGATGACGCTAGCGTGACGCGCCTGGCTGGGCAGTTGGACATTGCCGATCAACTGGACAAGAAACCGGCGGACTTATCCGTCGGCCAACGCCAGCGGGTCAGTTGTGCCCGGGCGTTGGCCCACGGCCCACGCCTGTTGCTGGCCGATGAGCCGACCGCCGCCCTCGACCCGCTGAACGCCGAGCGCGTCATGCAGTTGCTCGTGGCCCAGGCCCGCGAACACGGCGTCTGCTGCGTAGTTGCCACCCACGACGAAGCGCTGGCCCGGGCCAGCGGCTTGCAGGTACGGCGCATCAGTTGCCGTCGCGATGCCGACGGCGGTGTCACCGCCACACTCGGGGAGGCCTGCTGATGCGCGGCGCGCTGGTGGCTTCCCTGGCCTGGCAGGATTACCGCAACGATGCCTGGCTGTCGGCCTGCTCGGTGCTGGCTTTGGTGGCCGTGGTGGCGCCGTTGCTGGTGTTGTTCGGCTTGAAGTTCGGCCTGGTCAGCAGCCTGACCGAGCGCTTGCAGAACGACCCGGCCACCCGGGAAATCATCCCCTTGGGCGGCGGTCGCTTCGGTGCCGAATTCATCGACCAATTGAGCCAGCGCGGTGATGTGGCCTTTGCCTTGCCGCGCACCCGGCAGATCGCCGCCACGGCGGATTTGAGCAGCGAGGCGTCGGCTGTCACGGTCGAGATGATTCCCACCGCGGCCAACGATCCGTTGTTCGATCACTTGCCGGTGCCCCAAGGCTTGGATCAAGTGGTGCTCAGCCAGACCGCCGCTGAAAAACTCGGGGCCAAGGCGGGTGATTGGCTGCAGGCCAGTTTCGGCCGGCAGGTGGCCGGTCGCAGCGAGGCCCAGCGCACCCGCGTGCAGGTGCTGCAGGTGCTGCCGCTGGAAGCCTTCGCCCGGGACGGTCTGTTCGCGCCGCTGGCGTTGCTGGAGGCGGCGGAGGATTACCGCGACGGCCGTGCCGTGCCTGCGTTCGGCTGGCCGGGCGATGCGGTGGGCGAGGCCGGGCAGCGCGTGTATCCGGCGTTTCGCTTGTATGCTCGCAGCCTCGGCGATGTCGAGCCGCTGCGGCAGTATTTCGCCGGGCAGAACCTGTTGGTATCGACCCAGGCCCAGACCATCGCACAAGTGCAATCGTTGAGCCGCAACCTGTCGATCGTGTTCTGGATCATCGCCGGGTTGGCCTTGGCCGGCGCGTTCGCGGCGATCTTTGCCGGTGCCTTGGCGGCGGTCGAGCGTAAGCGTCGGGAATTGTCGGTGTTGCGCCTGTTGGGGGTTTCCACCGCGGCGCTGTTGCTGTTCGTGGTGTTGCAGGCGCTCTACAGCGCCACGTTTGCGGCCCTGCTCAGTGCCGGCCTGTATGGCCTGGCGCAGTCGGGCCTGAATTATTTATTTGCACAGATGCCCGGCGAATACGCCAGTCATCTGTTGGTGCGTCACTACACCTTGGCCCTGGTGGCCGTGCTCGGCGTCAGCGCCGTCGCGGCGGCTTGCGGCGGCTGGCGAGTGGCGCGCATCCAGGCGTGTGAAGGAATTCGCGATGTATAAGTTATTGGGCGCCGCCGTGGCGCTGAGCCTCGCCAGCCTGACATGGGCTGATGAAGCCACGGACAAGCTGGACAACCCCAAGCCATTGCCCGACGACGTCAGCCTGCCGCTGCCGTGCGAAGGCCAGATGGTGTTCCGCTACGTCTACATCCTCGCCCAGGGCACCCTGGATGACCGCGAGATCAGCCTCGGCTACCCGTTCAGCGAAGGCGAGGCGGGCTATCAGCAGTCGTTCATTTCCGGCTACCGGCGCGACTTCATCAACGGCCAGTTCACCCTCAAGGACCTGCCCAAGGACTGGAACACGACCATCACGCCGTTGATGCCCAAGACCGACGCCAAGACGCCGCTCAAGCCGATGCTGTACTTCATTGGCAAGTACGAGGTCACGGCGCGGCAATACGCCCAGGTCATGGCCCAGGCCCAATCGCTTGCCAGCGGCGAAGCGGCGCCGGCCTGCGAAACCTTGCAAGCCGAGTTGCCCCAAGGCGTGGCCGGGCGTTTGCCCAAGGTGAAACTGTCGAAATTCGAGGCCGAGCGCTTCTCGGCGGTGTACAGCGCCTGGCTGATGAAATACCACAAGGACTTGCTGCCGGTGAGCGGTCGCGGCACCTCCGCCGAAGACGGCGGGCTGGGTTTCGTGCGCTTGCCAACGGAAGTCGAGTGGGAATTCGCTGCCCGTGGCGGCCAAGCCGTGAGTCGTCAGGACCTGGAGGGGCGTCTGTTCCCTCGGCGCCTGGAAGGCAGTGAAAGCGACGGCCCCCTGGCCGATTGGGCGGTGTTCAACCAGGTCGCCGGCGGCACTGGCCAGGCGGCGCGGCTGATGCCCATCGGCACCAAGTTGCCGAACCCCATCGGCTTGTTCGATGTGGTGGGCAACGCTGCCGAGATGGTCCAGGAATCCTTCCAGTTGGTGCATGCCGGTCGCCGCCAGGGCGCCTATGGCGGCTTCGTGGTCAAGGGCGGCAACTACCTGGAAGGCGAGGGCACGCTGTTCACCGGCATGCGCCGCGAGTACCCGTTGTTCACGGCAGATGGCACTGAGCAAAGCAACGAGACCACCGGTTTTCGCGTGGCCGTCGGCGCGTTGTCGGCGCCGCGTTCGCGCTACAAGGAATTGTTCGCCCAATGGCAGAAAGAGGGGCGGCTCGCGTCGCTGACCGACGCCATCGACGACGCCGACGACCCGACCAAGCGCCTGGACAGCATCATCGCCGCCAGCGTCGATCCGCGCCTGCAAGCCGAACTGGGCCTGGTCAACGAAGAGCTCAAGCGCAACGTCTCGCTCATCGCCCAGCAGCGCGAGGAAGCAGCGGGCAACCTGATCCAGTCCTCGGCCCTGGTGGCCGAGACCGTCAACAACTACAACATTCGCCTGACCAATCTGCAGAACAGTCGGCAAGCCGCCTTGGACGCCAAGGACGAGGCCAGCGCCACGCTGTTCGCCACGGCCATCGACAACGGCCGCAGCGCGCTGGATGGCGCGGTGGCGATCTACATCGACAACCTGGCCACCGGCACGCGCTACACCGATGCCGTGATCCAGGCGCAGTTTCAACGCATCAAGGAAGAGTTGGAGCGCAAGCCGGTACTGGGCAAGAGCCTGGTGACGCGTGCAACGTTATTCGTTCGTCATGTCGGGGATTATCGTCAGCAAAAACGAGCCGACCCGGCGGCGATATTGAAGGAATTGCTCGCATCGAACGCTCAGCGGTCTTGAGTGTTCGTTGTCAGCGAGCTTGGAAGGGACTCAGGCGGCGATAGCGCCGTGCTGAGCTGGTCAACACTTAAAAGAGAACACAACTATGCTTTTCTCCCGTAAACCTTTGGCTTCGGTTTCCAAGCGTCACTTGCTGATGGTCGCTGTCGGCTTCAGCACCGTACTGACCGGCTGCGCCACGTCGCCGACGTCCAAGGTCGCGTCGAGCACCAAGGTCGAGTACTACCCGAACTGCTACGAGCCGGTGCAGCACTTGCGCGCCACCGAAGGCAACATGACCAAGTCGGTTGTCACCGGTGCGGCCGTTGGCGCGGTCGGCGGGGCGCTGCTGGGCGCCCTGACCGCTGACAAGGAAGATCGTGGTCGCAACGCCGCCATCGGTGCTGCGGGCGGCGCCTTGGCCGGTGGTGCCGCCGGTTATTACACCGAGCGCCAGAAGCAGATCGCCGATGACAACATGCGCATCGCTTCCTACGCTGCTGATGTCAGCAAAAGCGCTTCGGACATCGACCGTAGCACCGCCTACGCCAAGACCTCGCAGCAGTGCTACCAGAACGCGTTCAGCAAACTGGTTGCCGACCGCAAGGCCAAGACCATCAACGACACCGAGGGCCGTAAGCGCCTGGCGGAAATCGTCGCTGGCCTGAAAGAGTCGAACGACCTGATCGTTGCGGTCAACGGCAAGGCTTCCGAAGACCTGAACAACTACACCCAGGCTTACGAGAAAGACCTGCAGCAAGTGGGTGTGCAGCGTACTGACGTGGTGACCGTGGCCACTGCCGATACCACGCAGGTTGTGGCGCAGACCACCAACAAGACCAAAATCAAGAAAGTGCAGCCGGCGAAGAAGAAAGAACTGCCAACCGTGCCTAAAGAAGCGGTCGCCACTGAGAAAACCTTGCAGGACGCCAAGGCCAAGCAGGATCAAAGCAAGCAGGTCGCCAGCGCTGGCACCACTCAGGTCAACAGCATGTGCAAAAACCCGGACCTGGGCGACTGGGCACCGGTTCCTTGCCCGAATGTTTGATTGAGTGAGGGTGGCTGATCACTTCCCTGGAGTGGTCACTGCTTTAAAACCTGTGGGAGCGAACTTGCTCGCGATAGCGCCGGTTCAGTTGGCATCTTTGTCGACTGACCCACCGCCATCGCGAGCAAGCTCGCTCCCACAGTTGTTTTTGGGGCGATCGAAATGTCCGCAACACCCCCAATCCCCTGTGGGAGCGAGCCTGCTCGCGAAGGCGGCGGTTCAGCTTGCATCATTGTTGCCTGACACTCCGCTATCGCGAGCAGGCTCGCACACAGTTGTTTTTGGGGCGATCGAAATGTCCGCAACACCCCCAATCCCCTGTGGGAGCGGGCTTGCTCGCGAAGGCGTCTGTTCAGTCGGTATCAATGTCGCCTGATACTCCGCTTTCGCGAGCAAGCCCGCTCCCACAATGGGTTGGTGTTGAACCTGATATTCGGTTCGACACAGAACCCTGTGGGAGCGAACTTGCTCGCGATAGCGCCGGTTCAGTTGGCATCTTTGTCGACTGACCCACCGCCATCGCGAGCAAGCTCGCTCCCACAGTTGTTTTTGGGGCGATCGAAATGTCCGCAACACCCCCAATCCCCTGTGGGAGCGAGCCTGCTCGCGAAGGCGGCGGTTCAGCTTGCATCATTGTTGCCTGACACTCCGCTATCGCGAGCAGGCTCGCACACAGTTGTTTTTGGGGCGATCGAAATGTCCGCAACACCCCCAATCCCCTGTGGGAGCGGGCTTGCTCGCGAAGGCGTCTGTTCAGTCGGTATCAATGTCGCCTGATACTCCGCTTTCGCGAGCAAGCCCGCTCCCACAATGGGTTGGTGTTGAACCTGATATTCGGTTCGACACAGAACCCTGTGGGAGCGAACTTGCTCGCGATAGCGCCGGTTCAGTTGGCATCTTTGTCGACTGACCCACCGCCATCGCGAGCAAGCTCGCTCCCACGGCGTTTTTCAAGGTAGTTGTCGCGTTCACCGTTTTGTTATGCCACTTTTGCGATCACAGTAAGCTCTCTTTCAGGGTTCAGATACACCG